>CAYWNQ010000064.1:0-10180 GCA_964459695.1 uncultured Halobacteriales archaeon
CGAGCGGCGAGCGACGGGTGGCGCGACTGGCGAGGCCGACCGGAGGGAGGCCTCGGTTCAGCCGAGCGGCGAAGCCGCGAGGCGAGGGAGCGCCGCCGAACGCGCGAGCGGGGAGCGGCGGGCGACGCGACCGGTGGGAGCGTCGCCGGATGTGCGAACGGCGAGCGAAGCGAGCCGTGAGCATGCGACCCGCGAGCGTCGCAACCGGTCGAGCGGGCGGGGGCTTTCCGGGCGGTATTGAGGAAACGACTCTAACTGAACAGCGCCCAGCGGGCCGCACACACATTTATTGCCACGGGCACGGTAGATTAAATGCACTAGGGGGAGGGTATGGCCGAATCCACACGGGGGCGGTCACGGGTTCTCGAGGACCGGGGGAGCACCGGCGGGGCGATACGGGTGCTCCACGTCGACGACGAGCCGACCGTCGCGGACCTGACCGCGGACTACCTCGAGCGCGAGGACGAGCGCATCGACGTGGTCACGGCGACCGGCGTCCGCGAGGGACTCGCCGTGCTCGACGAGGGCGACGTCGACTGCGTCGTGTCCGACTACGAGATGCCGGAGATAGACGGCCTGGCGTTCCTCCAGGCCGTCCGGGACCGGTACGGCGACCTGCCGTTCATCCTGTTCACCGGGAAGGGCAGCGAGTCCGTGGCCAGCGAGGCCATCTCCGCCGGCGTCACCGACTACCTCCAGAAGGAGGTCGGCACCGAACAGTACGAGCTGCTCGCCAACCGGATCACGAACGCGGTCTCGCAGCTCCGTACCCGGCGCCACCTCGGCGAGACCGAGCGGTGGCTCGAGCTCATCGTCGACGCGACGGAGACGGGCGTCTGGGAGTGGAACATCGCGACCGACGAGGTCGCCTGGAACGACGCGATGGAGCGGTCGCTCGGCCTCCAGCCGGGGGAGTTCGAGGGCACCTACGCCGCCTTCGTGCGGCGGGTCCACCCGGTCGAGCTCCCCCGGCTGGAGGCGGCGCTCGGGGGTGCCATCGAGAACGACGAGCTGTTCCAGCTGGCGTTCCGGAAGCTCCACGCCGACGGCCACGTCGTGTGGACGGCGGCCCGGGGCCGGATCATCCGCGACGACGAGCGGGGCGACAGGATGGTCGGCATCCACCACGACGTCACCGAGCGCAAGGAGCACGAGCGGGGGTTCGACGCCGACCGGGAGCTGGTCGAGCGGGCGGTCACCGACGCCGATGACCCGTGCTACGTGGTCGGTCCCGACGGCGACCTCCGGCGGTGGAACGGGCGGTTCGCCGAGGCCGTCGACGGCACCGACCTCGACGGGGCGCCGGCCGTCGAGCCGTTCGCGCCGGCGGACCGCGAGCGGGTGGCCGCCGCGGTGGAGGCCGCGCTCGCCGACGGTCACGCGACCGTCGAGGCGAGCCTGGGGGCGACCGGCGACGGCGGGAGCCACGAGCACGTCCTGGGTCGGCTGACCGACGAGGACGGCGACCCGGTCCGTCTCGTCTGCGTCGCGTGGCCGCCGCGGTCGGCGTAGCCGCCGGCGCTCAGGCCACCCGTCGGAGCCAGCGCCCGGGGTCGTCGAGCTCGTCGTCGCTCGGGAGGTTCTCGGGGCGCTCCCAGACGACGGCGGCGCCGTCGACCCCGCGCTCGTCGGCGACGGCCTCGAAGAACGCCTTGCCGCGCTCGTACTGGCGGCGCTTCATCCCGAGCCCGAGCAGCCGCCGGAGCAGCTTCGAGAGCGGTCCCCGCCCCCGGCGGCGCTCGTCGAGCTTCGTCCGGAGGTCGGCGCTGTGGGCGTCGAACGCCCGGTCCATGACGAGCTCGGCGTACCCCTCGACCGCGGTCATCGCGACGTCGAGTTCCCGCAGTGCCGACCGGTCGAGGCCGCCGTCGGCCAGCGCCTCGACGGCCCGCTCCATCCGGGCCTCGAGGTGGGCCGACAGCCACGGCGCGGCGCCGAACTCGGCGGCGTGGGCCACCTCGTGGAACGCGATCCACCGGCGGAACCGCGCCTCGCCCACGTCCAGCATCCGGGCTGCCCGGCCGATGTTCGGGTGGACGAAGTACAGCGCGTGGTCGTCGTCGGCCAGCAGTAGCGGGTCGTACTGGCCGAGCACGTTGTTCGCCAGGAACGCGAGCGCGACCGCCATCGAGCCGGTGTTGACCGACCGGGCGACGCCGGGGATGGCGCCTGCGTGGCTCTCGACCGGCGCCATCACCCGGCGGAACGTGGCGACGTTGACGTCGATCCAGTGGTGGCGGTGGTGGACCTCGACCGTGTCCGGGACGGCGAAGTCGACGCCGGTCACCTCGCGGACGCGGTCGCGGGCCGCGCCGACGTCGTCGGCGTAGGTCTGCCGGACCGCGGGCGGGAGGTCCAGGTCGCCGGGTTCGGTGGCCTCCCTGGCGGCCTCGGCGACGGCGTCCCAGTCGATGGGGCCGCCGCCCGAGGCGCCTGCGACCGCCCGGACCGCACGATACAGCGTCACTACCTCCTCTCGGCGGACCGCGGGGAAATGCCTTCCGGGGCGGGGATGCCGGCCGTCCTACAGGTCCGGCGGCTCCTCGTCGCCCCCGAGGACGAACTTCCGGACCGCGACGGCGAGTCCGACGGCGAACACGATGCCGACCAAGGCGGCGACCAGCGGCGGGCCCGAGCCGCCCTCCTCCGCTCCGTCGATCTCCTCCCCGGCGAGGACATCGGTCTCGTCGGGTTCCTCGCCGGGACCGCCCGGCGAGAAGGTCGCGTTCGCGTCGTCCACGTTGAGCTCCAGCAGGGTGATGTTCACCATACCGGTAGTACCACGCGCCGGCCCTTATCGGTGTCGACCACACCCGCCGGGCGAGGGCGACGGTCGGCCCGGCCGGCGTCGCCGACCCCCGGTCGGGCCGAGGGCGCGTCGCAACGCTTTTCTCGAATCCGGCGGAGGCACGGCCCATGGACACGGGGGGGCTCCTCCAGCAGACGACCACGCCCACCGGGACGCCCACTGGCACGACGGCGGGGCCGCTAGGTCCCCTCCCGGGCGGCCGACCGGCCTGGCTCCCCTCGTGGCTGCCGGACTGGTCGATCCAGATCGCCCTCGCGGTCGCCCTCGTCGTCGTGGGGTACTACCTCTCGGGGGTCGTCACCGACCTGATCTCCCGGCGTGTCTCGCGGCGGTTCGGGCGCCCGAGCGTCGCCCGCACCGTCCTCCGGACCATCCAGGGCGCCGTCGTTGGGCTCGCGGCGTTCGCCGCGCTCAACGTGCTGGGCCTCGAACTCGGCGACCTCGCGCTGTCGCTGTCGGTGTTCTCGGCGGTGCTGGGCTTCGTCCTGGCGCCCATCATCGGCAGCGTCATCCAGGGCGTGTTCGTCCTGACCGAGCGGGCGTTCGAGATCGGCGACATGGTGGAGTTCAAGGACACCGGGACGGCCGGGTTCGTCGAAGACATCACACTCCGGTACACCAAGATCTTCACCATGGACAACACCTTCCTGGTGGTCCCCAACGGGACGATGCGCGAGCGCGACATCATCAACTACTCCGCCGACGACCCCCGGACCCGCCAGTCGCTCGAGCTGCTGGTGACCTACGAGAGCGACGTCGGCGAGGCCCGGACCGTCATGGAGGAGAGCGCCAGGAAGGTCGACACCGTCATCGACGGCGGCCCGGACATCCGCATCGGCGCCGCGCGCTACCCCGCCGGCCCGACCTGCTACATCGACGAGTACGGGGACCACGGCGTCCTCCTCACCCTGCGGTACTGGCTGAAGGAGCCCTACAAGCTGCTGGCCATGCGGTCGGCGATCCAGGAGAACGTCTGGGCGGCCCTCGAGGACGCCGACGTCGAGATCGCCTACCCGCACCAGCACATGGTGTTCGACGAGACCAGCGGGGAGATGCAGGTCTCGATGCGGGATGCAGGGGGGCCGGCCGACGACGCGTCCGGCCGGGCGACCCGGGCCCCGGACGAGGACCCCGGCGGCGAGGACGAGTAGACGGGGCCGTACCCCTCAGACGTGGCGGATGCGACCCTCGAGCTCGGGGTCGACCCCGTGCTCGCGGGCGTAGTCGGCGAGGATCTCGTACTGGGTGTCCAGCGTCGCCACGCGGCAGTCCCGGGTCAGCGCCGGGAACTCGTCGTCGGAGTGGAGCACGTAGTCGGCGGTCACGAGCCGGTAGGTGGCGTCGGGCTCGACGGGGTCCCCGCCGACCGACGCCGCGACCAGTTCGTGGCTCGCCGTGTCGTAGGTGATGGTCGCGCCGGAGACGTGGGCGTGCCACCACTCGGGCTCGCCGAAGGCCAGGTTCGCGCCGCCGGCCTGGGTGAACGCCGCCCGCAGCCGCTCGCCGGTGACCTCCGCAACGACGCAGGGCTCCTCGAACGGGATGACCGAGACGAGGTCGCCGACGGTCACCGGCCCCGCCAGCGGCGGGCCGGTGCGGATGCCCCCGGAGTTCTGGAGCCCGACGTCGGCGTCGCCCGCCCACCGGTAGGCGTCGGCGACGAAGTTGCCGACGCGGCTCTCGCCGCGGAACGCCGCCGCCTCGGTGCGCTCGATGGGGTCGTCGACGCTGGCGACGACCTCGTCGAGGTCCGCCGCGGCCATCTCCTCGCGCAGCGCGTCGGCGACGCCCTCGTCGCAGGCAGCGTCGGCCACCTCGTGGCGGGTGACCGCCCGGGTGGCCAGGTCGACCTCGAGGACGACCTCGCCGTTCGCCCCGGGTCGGGTGAGCAGCGTGTCGTGGACCCGCTCGACCACCTCGGCGTGGACGTGACCGCCCAGGACGACGTCGACGTCCAGCTCCGCCGCCAGCGTCTCGTCGCCACGTCCGAGGTGCGAGAGCACGACGACGTGGTCGGCGCGCTCGTGGAGGTCGGCGACCACCGGCCTGGCGGCCGCGACGGGCTCGTCGAACGCCGGTTCGCCCGCGTTCGGGTTGATGGAGGGGGTCATCGGCGTCGTGAGCCCGAGCACGCCGACACGTTCGCCGTCGACCTCCCGGACCGCCGACGCCGTAGTCCCGGCTTCGGCGGCGAACGGCGCGCCGTCCTCGCGGACGTTCGCCGAGAGCCACTGCTGGGGCGTGGCCGCCACCAGCTCCCGGAGCCGCTCGGGGCCGTAGTCGAAGTCGTGGTTGCCGAAGGTGTCGAAGTCCGGCTCGACCGCCTCGAACAGCGCGAGCGACTGGGCGCCGCGGGTCACCAGCGCCAGCACCCCCGGCGAGGTGTTGTCCCCGGTGCCACAGACGAGCGCGTCGGCACCGTCGCGGGCCCGGAGCAGCCCCGCCAGCCGACCCACGCGCTCGGGTTCGTCGTAGGCGTTCTCGAGGTCGGAGTAGTGGAGCAGCCGGGGACCCATCGGCCCCCGACTCCGGGCGTGGGTGGGTTAACGGTGTCGGAGCGACGCGGTTTAAGGCCCGCCGGGTCGTTGAGACGGTATGGCGTCGCTGGACGAGCTGGCCGGGCCGGACGGCGAGACGCTGTACGTCGCACGCGACGAGACCGAGATCGGCTCGGAGGCGCCGTTCTTCGTCGTGTACGCCGACCCCGACCGGGAGACCAGGTGGGGCTACCTCTGCGGGAGCTGCGAGACCGTCGACAACGCGATGGACTCGATGGGGCGGATCCGGTGCAACCGCTGCGAGAACTTCAAGCGGCCCGACGAGTGGGATTCGGCCCACGAGTAGCGCGTGGTCGCAGCGAGGGAGCGAACGCAGTGAGCGACCGAGCGAGACCACGGTATGGCGAGCGGGCGGCGCGACCACCGGGAGCGCCGCCGAACGAGCGAGCGGCGACCGAAGGGAGCCGCGAGCCTCGCGGTGTTCGTTGCCGACGGAGTGACCCGCGAGCCGGGAGCGCGTCGAGAGCCCCACAACGACCCCCACCCAACGTAACCGGCCTGTCAGAAGCGAATCTTTATCGGGTGGGCCGCGCAAGTTCGAGGCGGATGGGAGCTGTTAACACGTCACTCGACGAGGCTGCACGGTCGATTTTCACCGACCTCGGCTACGAGGTCACGCGGGACGGTGGGGAGTTCCGCGCCGAACGGAAGTGGCGGACGGTCCGGGTCACGACGGACGACCCGGCAGAGGCACCCGAGACCGGCCAGCTCCGGTGCTTCGTCACGTGGGCAGACGCCGCCAGCACGATTCACGAGCGGCTCCTCTCGCTGAAACCCGACTACGACTGGGCCGTCGTCGCGGTCGAGGACGAGGACTACGAGGTGCTCCACCCCGACGCCGACGTCCTGCCGGCGCCGTAGTGCGCCCCGCCCGGCCGCCCGGTTCTGCGGCGGCCCGCAAGCGTTGAGTGCCCACCGGGCGACCCCGTGCAGTATGCTGGTCGCGCTCCAGATCACGACCGTCCGGGACGCCTTCGAGTCGTTCGCCGCCGACGTCGCCGCTGCAGCCCCGCGAATCGTCGCCGGCGTGGTGTTCCTCGTCGTCGCGGCGGTGCTCATCAAGCTCGCGATGGTCGGCGTCCGGATGGGGCTCCGACGGACCCTCCCGGACCAGGCTCCGGTCTATCGCCGGTTCGTCGCGACCGTCGTCGCCGCGCTGCTGTGGTTCGCCGCGCTGCTGTCGCTGCTGTCCATCGTCGGGCTCACCGAGGTCGCCGCGTCCCTGGGGACCGCCGGCGGCTTCCTCGCGCTCGGCGTCGCCTACGCGCTCTCGGGCATGATCGCCGACGCGGTCGCCGGCGTGTACCTCATCCGGGACCCGGACTTCGAGCCCGGCGACCGGGTGACGGTAAAGGGCACCACGGCGACGGTCTCGGCCATCGAGATCCGGAAGACTCGCCTCGCGGTCGACGACGGGACCTGGGTGCTCGCCAACTCCGACATCGAGGGCGAGTGGCGGAAGCTCGAGGCCGGGGAGTGAGCCACGCCGGGGTGTTCGCCCCGCCGGACGCGTTTGGACGGTCGCGGGACTTATCGCGTCGAGTCGCCAACCTGGGGCATGTTCGTCGGTCACGGGCTGCTGGCGTTCGCCCTCGCGGCGCTGGGAGCCCGTGCACTCGGGCTGACCCCCGAACGGGCCCTCCGCCTCGGCCTCGTCGCCGGCGCGTTCGGGCTCGTGCCGGACGTCGACATGCTCTACGCCCCCGGCGGCGTGGTCGGCGCCGCGACGCTCGCGGGAGCAGTCGAGGGGTTCTGGGCGACGGGGAACCTCGTCCACCGGGCGGTGACCCACTCGCTGGTGGTCGGCGCCGCCACCGCCGGCGCGCTGGCGGCGCTCCTCCGGGGCGGCCCCTGGCGGGCGCCCGGCCTCGCCCTGTTGGGGGCGCTGCTCGCCGTCACCGCCGCCGTTTCGGGCTGGCTCGGGCTGGTCGTGATGGCCGTCTTCCTCGCGACGTCGGTGGCTGTCGGTGCCGCCGGTCGGCTGGTCGGGCTGTCGCCGCGGGCTGTCGGGGCGACCGCACTCGTGGGCCTGGTGTCCCATCCCTTCGGCGACCTGCTCACCGGTTCGCCGCCCGCCATGCTGTACCCCCTGGACGTCCGGCTCGTGGGCGCCCGCGTCGAGCCGTTCGCCGACCCGACGCTGGCCCTCCTGGCGCCGCTCGGGCTGGAGCTCGCGACCGCCTGGCTCGCCGTGGTCGCCGCGCTCCACGTCACCGGGGGGTCGACCGGGGGCCGGCTCCGTGCCGCGGTCTCGCCCAGGGCGGCCGTGGGGGCGGCCTTCGGCGTCGCCGCCCTGGCGCTGCCGGCGCCGACGCTCCAGCACCCGGCGCACTTCGTCCTCCCCGCCGTCGCCGTCGGCGTCGTGGGTGCCGACCCGCTCCGGCTGCGCCGCCGCCCCGTCCGGGTCGCCGTGACGGGGCTGGCGACCGTGACCCTCGCGGCGGTCGTCTACGCCGCGGGATACCTGATCGTCGGTGGCTGACGGCAACACCGTGCAGGCTTTTGTCCTCCCGGGCCGAACCGCTCGCCATGGAGCGCCCGGGACTCGAGCGCGTGGTTCGGGACCAGCGCGTCAACGCCGCGCTGTCGTGGCTGCTGGTGGGCTTCGTCCTCGCGGTCGCCGCCGGCATGCTCCTGCAGGGCGAGCTGCTCTGGGCGGGCTTCTCGGCCACGGTCGCCGGCCTGGCGGTGCTGCCAGCGGTCGCGCGCCGGACGCCGGTCGCCATGCTGCCCTGGGAGGTGCTGGCGCTGGCGGTCGTCCCGCTCGCGGGGCGGGCCGTGGCCTCCGTGCCGGTGACGGGGCGACTGGCGCAGTACCTCTCGGTCGCCGCACTCGCGCTCGTGGTGGCCGTCGAGCTCCACACGTTCACCCCGGTGGAGATGAGCGACCGGTTCGCCGTGCTGTTCGTCGTGGTCGGGACGCTGGCGACCGCCGGCGTCTGGGCGGTGGTCCGGTGGCTCTCCGACGTCTACCTCGGGACGACCCTCCTCCTGACCCCCGGCGTGGCCGAGGCGGCCGTCGAGCGCCGGCTGATGTTCGAGTTCGTCTACTCGACGCTGGCCGGCGCCGTGGCCGGGGTCGTGTTCGAGCTGTACTTCCGGCGCCGGCGCCGCGGGGCCCGGACGGTCCCGGAGGTGGAGGCGTGAGACTCCGCGACCGCCTCGGCGTCACCCCCCGACGACAGCGCCAGCTGAGCTGGCTGCTCGAGGTCGGCCTGGTCGGAATCCTGGTGGTCGGGGTGGTCGACGGCGAGACCGGGGTCATCGTCAACGCCGGCGTCGCACTGCTGGTGGCCCAGCTCCCGCCGATACTGGAGCGGGACTACGGCATCCCGATGGACCCGGCGCTGACGCTGTGGATCACCGCCGCGGTGTTCCTCCACGCGCTCGGGACGGTCACTCTCCCGTTCGTGGAAGCCACGTTCTACCGGTCGGTCCCGTGGTGGGACCACCTCACCCACGCGCTGTCCTCGTCGGTCGTCGCCGCCGTCGGCTACGCGGCGGCGCGCGCCATCGACGTCCACGACGACCGGGTGACGCTGCCGCCCGAGTTCACGTTCGCCTTCCTGCTGGCGATCGTGCTGGCGTTCGGGGTCCTCTGGGAGGTTATCGAGTTCACCATCACCGAGGCGGCGGCCGCGACCGGCAACGAGACGGTGCTCACCCAGTACGGCCTCGAGGACACCATGCTGGACCTGGTGTTCAACACGCTGGGGGCGGTGGTGACGGCGATCTGGGGCACGGCCTACCTCGGCGACGTCGTGGGCGCGCTGGCCGACCGGCTCGACGCCCGCCAGGGCCACGGCGAGCGCAGGTAGCTTTAGGGGCCGCGCCCGCGAACCGGAAGCCGCGATGGTCTTCAAGAAAGTCACCCTGATCGGAACGAGTCCGGAGAGCTTCGACGACGCCGTCGACGACGCCGTCGACCGCGCCGAGCGGACGCTGGACAACGTCTACTGGGTCGAGGTCGACGAGATGGGCGTCGAGCTGGCGAACGTCGAGGGCCGTGAGTACCAGGCCGAGGTGACGGTCGCGTTCCAGGTCGAGTGAGTCAGGCGCGGAACGACTCGCCGCAGCCGCACTCGCTGACCACGTTGGGGTTGTCGACGTGGAACCCCTCGCCCTGGAGGCCGCCCTCGAAGTCCAGCACCGAGCCCTCGATGTACTCCAGGCTCGCCGGGTCGACGAACACCCGGAGCCCCTTGCGCTCGAACACCTGGTCGTCGTCCTCGGGCCCGTGGTCGAACCGCATCCCGTAGGAGAGGCCCGCACAGCCGCCCTGCTGGACGAACAGCCGAAGCCCCGCCACGTCGGTGTCCATCTCCTGGCCCTCCAGCAGGTCGATGGCCTCCTCGGCGGCGGGCTCCGTGACCTCGAGCCGACCCTGGAGCGTCCCGCTCATGGGTATCCGTTTCGCCTCCCTGGGGATAACGTTGACGCCGCTACCCGTACCGCTCGGCGAGGGCCTCCAGCGCCGGTCCCAGCCGCCCGCAGTCGGTCTCCCAGTAGGGCCGGTCGCCGTCGGCCAGCCCGAGGGTCGCCGCGGCGACCACGAGTACCGCGAGCGGTCGGCGCTCGACAGCCTTCCCCGGTGCTCGGGCGAGGCCGGCGAGGCGGGCGCGGGACGTCTCGTCGGGCATCGGCAATCCCGATGCGTGGCCCGGGCAAAAACGTCGGTGGAGGTGGGCCCATCAACCGATTTAAGAGCGGCGGCGTCCCGGGTCCGGACATGGACCGGGTGGACGTGGCGGTCGTCGGCGGCGGGCCGGCGGGCGCCCCCGCCGGCCCCGCCGCCGCGACCGCTGGCGCCAGG
>CAYWNQ010000065.1:0-10121 GCA_964459695.1 uncultured Halobacteriales archaeon
CCGACGTCGCCCTCGCGGAGCGCGGGCATGTTGGTGCCGACCTCCTTGGCCGACAGCCCCAGGTCGTCGCCGATGCGGCGGGACTTGAAGTAGGTCCGGAGCTGGGCCTCCTCGCGGAGGTAGGCGAGGATCTCCCGCTGCTTCTCCGACAGGTCGGTCGGGGACGTCGCCCGGGTCGTGGCGCTCATGGCTCACCCTGTCGGCCATACGGCCATAGTGGGTTTGGTACGCGCGGTAAACCCACGGCTATCGGGCGATTCGACCCGGCCCACCCCGACGCTCCGACCCCGCGACGGCCCGGGTCTGGTACGCCGGGGCAACGGCGACCGGTTCCTCGAGGGCCGCCCGCCGTCGGCGTCCGGGTACGACCCGACGCCGAACGCGGCATCGACGGGCCGGACGACGCCGACGAGCAGACGCCGAGCGGAGCGAGGCGTTTCACCGCGCCGAGGCCGCAGGCCGAGGCGCGGCTTTTGGCATGAACGGGTTTTGCGGGGGTTCGAGGCCAGCGCAGCGCGCTGGCCGAGGACCCCCGGAAAAGCGGTTCTTCTTATTCGATGATCTCGCCCACCGCGAAGTTGGACTTCACCTCGGCGATCTCGACCTTCACCCGCTCGCCGACCTCCGCGTCGGGGACGATGATGACGTAGCCGCGCTCGACGCGCGCGATGCCGTCGCCCTGCTTGCCCAGGTCCTCGATCTCGACGTAGCGGATCTCGCCGGGCTCGACGGGCGGCTGGGGTTCGTCGCTCGGGGTCGAGTCGCCCTCGTCGGCGGGTTCGGCGGTGCCCTCGGAGGTGTCGATGAGCGCGACCCGGTAGGTCCCGCCCTCCTCGACGGCCCCCGTGTCGAGCTCCCGGCGGGGGACCTCGACCACGTAGCGGTCGTCGACGGCCTCGACGTCGGCGCTGAACAGACAGACGAGCTTGTCGGAGATTTCCATCGTGAGACCTCTACCCCCGACCTGTCGGTCGACCCCTATAGAAGTTACCGACCCGGGCGGGCCGGGTCGGCCCCTCGTGCTACCCATCCAGTGGCCGGCCGTCGGGCCGCTTGGCGCCCTCCGAGTCGTGGACTACGACCCCGTCGGCGTCGGCGTCGGTCGGCTCGTAGCCGTCCCTGACCGCGATAGCCTCCTCGAGCTCCCGGACGGCGCGCTCCTTGAGCGCCACGGCCAGCTCCTCGGCGTCGGCCCGGTCGATCTCCCGCCCGAGGCCCTCGCACTCGTGGGCCCGGACGAGTCCCTCGGCGTCGACGGCCTCGCCCATCGGCTGGCTGGTGCCGCCGAGCGCGACCGAGAAGGGGTACGTGCGACAGATCAGCGGGCGGTCGTCGTGGACCGTGCAGGCGCCGGTCCCGTCGTCGGTCTCGGCGTAGAACGTGCAGTCGCCGCAGTCGTCGGTCGCGAGCGCCCACTCGAAGGTCTCGCCGGCGGGGCCGCCCTCCCCGGCCCGGAGGCCGTAGGGCATCGGGCGGGCGACGTCGCGCCAGTCGTAGTCGACGTCGGCGGCCCGCTGCAGCCGCCGGACCTCGTCGGGGAACACCGTGGCGGTGTGGTCCTCGGCGTCGGCCGGGGCGTCCGCGCCCGCGCCACAGCCGTCGGCGCCCTTGCAGCAGGCGCCACACCGGGTGCACTCGAAGCCGATGGACTCGATGGCGTCGGCCAGGTCGGCGACGTCGAGGGCCCTCGCCCGCCGGAGTTCTGCGTCGAGGCTCTGCACGAGGAGGACTCGGGGCGCCGTCGGGATAAGGCCCACCCCGTTCAGGCGTCGACGAGTCCGGGATCGACCCGGCCCTCGACGGCCAGCTTCGCGAGGTGGGCCCGGACCGTCGCGGCGGCCATGTCCCGGACCCCGGCGAGGTCCTTGTCGTAGGCCGACTCGAGGATCGCCGCCACCGTCGTCGCGCCGTCCGCGACAGCCGCGGCGACCCGGGCCTCGCGGTCGAGCCGGTGGGCGAGCAGCCGCTCGCACTGGCCGCGCGGGTCCTCGACGACGGGACCGTGGCCGGGGTAGAGCACGTCGGGGTACCGGGCGACGACGCGCCGGAGGCTCGTGAGGTAGGCCCGGAGGTCGCCCTCCGGGTGGCCGACCACGACGCTGCCCGCCGCCACGGCGAGGTCGCCGGCGAGCAGGGCCTCCCCGGCGTCGGTCTCGCAGGCGAAGGCGACGTGCTCGGGGGCGTGGCCCGGCGTCTCGACGACGGTCAGCGGCTCGGCGCCCGGGACGACGGTCCCCTCCCGGAACCGGCGGTCGGCCGCGACGCCGGTGGCGGCCTCGAACGCGTCGGCGCGACCGTACCGGCACCAGACGGTGGCGTCGAACGCCTCGGCGTAGGCCGCGACGCCGCCGACGTGGTCCGGGTGGTGGTGGGTCGCGACGACGTGGCGGACGGTCCGGTCGGCCAGCAGGTCGTCGAGGTCGGGGTCGCGGGCGGCGGGGTCGACGACCACGGCGGACTCCTCGCCCACCACGTAGCAGTTCGTGTCGCCGACCGCCGTCCTGGTGGCGGCGCTGACGGGGACGCGGGTGACGGACACGACGGGGAGAACGGCCTCCGTCGCCTTAGTTGACCAGGTAGTAGACCTGCTTGCGGGCGTCGTTGAAGCTGTAGCGCGACCCGACGAGCTCCTCCTCCTCGAGGCGGTTGAGGGCGTACCGGACCGTGCGGTCGGGCAGCAGCGACTCGTCGGCGAGCTGGCCCTGCGAGAGGGGCGAGGCGCCCTCCAGCACCTTCGCGACCAGCTTGGCGCTGGGGGGCAGCTCGCGCAGGCGGTCGCGGAACTCCGGGTCGTCGAGCGGCGATTCGGCAATCGCGTCCTCGGTGGTCGCGCTCATGTACGGCGGTGTGGGAAACCCACACGTAAACCTTCGCTATATGTGTGACAATACAATTGGTACAGACCAATGTGTTTAATGACCCCTAATAGTCATCGAGCTTTGGTAAAACGTGCTGGCAATATTCCCGCCACAGGACTTGCCGGAACCCGGCGAAACCCGGGCGGTTTATCGTGAACGTGGCGGGATCGGGGGCTCGCCGGCAGTCGTTCCGGTCTAATACATCGAGAATCAGAGAAGAACCGCCGGCTCCACCGGACCGCGGGGGTGACGGTCGGCGTCGACCGGCCGCCCCGCTCAACGACGGTCGGCGGCACGGCCGGCGACGCCCGCGCGCCCCGCCAACGTGACCGTTTCAGTAGGGTTTTACGCCCGGCAGGCCGATGCCGCACCAGCGTGAAGGGACGGGAGTGGTACCAGGCCGACGAGGTCGCCGAGCGCTACGAGGACCGGCGGTTCTCCGAGGGCGGGAAGCTCATCGACCGGCGCGAGAAGCAGGCCGTCCTGAGCGCCCTGGGGCCGCTGGACGGTCGGCGCGTGCTGGAGGTGGCCTGCGGCACCGGCCGGTTCACGGTGATGTGCGCGAGCGAGGGCGCGGACGTCGTGGGCATGGACATCTCGCCGGCGATGCTGCGCCAGGGCCGCGCGAAGGCCATCGAGGCCGGCGTGGCCGACCACCTCGCGTTCATGCGGGGCGACGCGGCCCGGCTCCCGTTCCCCGACGACCACTTCGACGCGGTGTTCGCGATGCGGTTCTTCCACCTCGCCGACACGCCGGCCTCGTTCCTGACGGAGATGGCCCGCGTGGCCGACGAGCAGGTGTTCTTCGACACCTTCAACCGGTTCTCGGCCCGGTCGCTGTACAACTTCGCGCTCCCGATGGGGTCGCGGCTGTACTCCCGGGAGGAGGTCCGCCGGCTACTGGACGGCGCGGGCCTGGAGCGCAGGAGCGCGGCCCACGACTTCGTGCTGCCGTACGGGTTCTACCGGCGGATCCCCGGCAGCGTCGCCGAGACCTTCCGGGACCTCGACACCGACCTGGGAGAGACGGCTGTGGGGGACCTGCTGGCGTCGGTGTCGTACTGGAACGCCGAGGTCCCCTGAGTCCGGGGTCTTTTTACCGCTCGGTGCGTCTACCGGGGATATGGACGTCTCGGTGGTGGTACCGACGCTCAACGGCCGTGACCGGCTCGCGTCCTGTCTGGACGCGCTGGCCGAGCACGCCCCCGACGTCGAGGTGGTGGTCGTCAACGGCCCCTCGACGGACGGCACGAGCGGCATGGTCCGCGACCGGGACGACGTGGACGTCCTCGTCGAGCTCGACGCCCGGAACATCAACGTCTCGCGCAACGCCGGGCTGGACGAGGTGAGCGGCGACGCGGTGGCGTTCCTGGGCGACAGTCACGCCGTCGAGTCGACCTGGCCCGGGGCGATCCGCGCGGGCCTCGAGGACGCGGCGGCGGTGACGGGGCCGGTCCACCGGGAGCTACGCGCCGGCCACACCACCGAGGAGGTCGAACGCCGCACGATAGCGGGGCGGGAGGTGACCTACTTCGACGGCGGCAACGTGGCCCTCCGCCGGACGGCGCTCGAGGCGCTGGACGGGTTCGACGAGTACCTGGCGACCGGCGGCGCCCGGGACGCGGCCCACCGCCTCGCCGGCCTGGACCGCGGCGTCACCTGGGAGGGCGCCATGAGCGTCCGGCGGACCGCCCCGCCGGTCGGCCTCCGTGCCCGCCAGCCCACCCTGCGGGCCGACGGCGGCCGGCCCGAGCGGGACTGGACCTGGCGCTACCGGTCGCTGTCCTACCGGCTCTGGAAGAACTACGGTCCCCGCCCGACGGTGGCCTACCGCGTCGGCCGCCACGCGGTCACCGACGCGGTCGGGGCGCTGCGGGACGTGGCCTCTGGCGAGGCCACGCCGTCGTCGTGGCTCGGCAACGGCCGCGACGTGCTCGCCGGCGTCGCCCGGGGGACGGCGGGCGGGCTGCTCGCGCGCTGGCGCGACCGCTCCGAGCGGCGCAACCCGAACGGCTGGTCGGGGTCGGCGGACAGGGCCGTCGACGTGACCAGGTCCTAGCCGAACGCCTCGAACACCCGCGCCGGGTTCTCGGAGAACGCTCGCCGCATCGCGTCCTCCGGCAGGTCCAGCGTCAGCAGCTCCATCACCGCGACGTCGTGGTGGACCGCCGGAGCGCCCGACCCGAACAGCACCCGGTCGGGGTGCTCGCGGAGCGCCCGCTCGAGGGGCCCGCGGAACCGGACCGCCGCGGTGTCGAGGTAGAGGTGCTCGTGGTCGGCCAGCAGGTCGATGGCCGCGGCCATCAGCGACCGGTCGAGCGGGTGGCCGCCGAAGTGCTCCAGCACCACCGGGAACCCGTGGGGCAGCAGGGTCTCGGCGACCGCCTCGGGCCCGAACCCCCGCCCGCCGTGGACCAGCACGGGGAGGTCGACCGCCGCGAGCGCGGCGAGCACGGCCTCGTCGGGGAGGCCGTCGGCGGTCGGGTGGAGCTTGAACCCCCGGAACCGGCCGTCGTAGGCGTACTGCTCGACGGCCTCGGGGGTGGTGTGGTGGCCGCGGCGCCGGGCGCCGGCAGCCACGTTCCGGAGACGGGAGCCCGGCCCGACCGATCGCACCCCGGCCAGCCGGGCCAGCGGCTCGAACGGGCGGTCGACGGTCAGCCGCGCGACGGCGTTGTTGGCGCTGAGGTAGCCGCCCTCGCGCGTCCGGGGGAACACGAGCGCCCGGAGCACCCCGGCCTGGTGCATCTCCCGGGCGAGGCGCTCGGGCTCGACGGCGCGTCCGCGGGTGGCGGCGTCCTCGCGCTCGTCGAGGGTCGCGTGGACGTCCAGCACCCGGAAGCCGTGCTCCAGCTCCAGCATCCTGCGGAGGCTGCCGGCGTCGGACCATAACTCTGTGCCCGCCGGCTAGCAGTTCGTGGTGGATCGGCGACCGGACGACACACCGAGTGGGAGGTCCGGACCGGACGTACGGCTGGGAACGTCCCCGCCCGCTCGATAGCAGCGACTCGCGGCGGAACCACAACCGCAGACCCCACCTCGTTCTAGAACTGATACTACCGCCGGAATGCCCCACCCATGTGTCGAACGGGCACGGCCCACAACGGCCGCGGTGGCGGAGAGAAACAGTACTTCAGTGGTGCGTCCCCTTGTGATGCCCTCACGCGATTGTGGGTGCTGAGTGGAAAACGTTATATAGAACCGCTGACGACATTTCGAACGTCTATGTCACAGGGTCAGCAACGCATGGGCGGTCAGCCCCTGTTCATCCTCTCGGAGGACTCCGAGCGGACACGGGGCAAGGACGCACAGTCCTCGAACATCGCCGCGGGCAAGGCCGTGGCCGAGTCGGTCCGCACCACGCTGGGACCGCGCGGGATGGACAAGATGCTCGTCTCGGACGGCGGCGACGTCGTCATCACCAACGACGGCGCGACCATCCTCGACGAGATGGACATCGAGCACCCCGCAGCGGACATGATCGTCGAGGTCGCCGAGACCCAGGAGGAGGAGGTCGGCGACGGCACCACGACGGCATCGGTACTGGCGGGCCAGCTCCTCTCGCAGGCCGAGGACCTGCTGGAGGACGACGTCCACCCGACCACCATCGTCGAGGGGTACCACGAGGCCTCCCGGCTGGCCATCGAGGCCATCGAGGCCGAGACGCTCGACGGCGACCTCGACGAGGAGACGCTCGTGCGCGTCGCCAGCTCCTCGATGACCGGCAAGGGTACCGGCGACATCGACGCCGACTCGCTGGCCGAGACCGTCGTCGCGGCCATCGAGCACGTCCGTGACGGGCGCGTCGACCGCGAGAACGTCACCGTCCGGACCCAGACCGGCGCCGGCGCCTCCGCGACCGAGCTTGTCGAGGGCGTCGTCAGCGACGAGGAGGTCCTCCACGACAACATGCCCCGGTCGGTCGAGGACGCGACCATCGCCGTGCTCGACCTCGACCTCGAAGTGCGTGAGGGCAACGTCGACGCCGAGTACGACATCACCGACGTCGACCAGCTCAACGCCGCCATCGAGGCCGAGGAGTCCGAGCTCCGGGGCTACGCCGAGACCATCGCCGACGCCGGCGTCGACGTCGCGTTCGTCACCGGCGACGTCGAGGACCGGGTCGCCTCCTACCTCGCCGAGCACGGCGTGCTCGCGTTCGACTCGGTCGACGACGACGAGGCCGAGTCGATCGCCAGCGCAACCGGCGCCAGCGTCGTCGCGACCGTCGACGACCTGGAGTCCGGGGACTTCGGCGCCGCCGAGTCCGTCAGCGTCCAGAAGTACGGCGACGACGAGCTCGTCTTCGTCGAGGGCGGCGCCGCCGCGGAGGCCGTCACCGTGTTCGCCCGTGCCGGCACCGAGCACGTCGCCGACGAGCTCGAGCGCGCGCTGACCGACGCGCTGGACGTGGTCACCGTGGCCATCGAGGCCGGCGGCGTCGTCCCCGGCGCCGGCCAGGCCGAGATCGCCATCGCCGCCCACGTCCGCGAGAAGGCCGCGTCCGTCGAGGGGCGCCGCCAGCTCGCCGTCGAAGCGTTCGCCGACGCCGTCGATGTCCTGCCCCGGACCCTCGCCGAGAACGCCGGACTCGACCCCATCGACGCGCTGGTCGACCTCCGCTCGACCTACGACTCGTCGGGCCGTGCGGGCCTGGTCGCCGAGGGCCAGACCGGCGACATCGCCGACCCCGTCGAGGCGGGCGTGTTCGACCCCGCCGCCGTCAAGCGCGAGGCCGTCGAGTCCGCCACCGAGGCCGCGACGATGATCGCCCGCATCGACGACGTCATCTCCTCGGAGTGACGGACCCGGGCGTGGGGTGACCCCGCCCGTTCCGGATTCTTCTCTGCTGGATGCTTCCCCCGAGTGAGCAGTGCGTTCGCCCGTCGGGCATGCCCGCGCTCGAACGCCCCCACCGCCCGGAACCGGCCCGAGGCGCTGTACTCGGTGCGCGCTCGCGGCTCGCGTGCTCACGGTTCGCTCATCCGGCGGTACTCATCGGCTCGAGTACGAGGTGCGGTCTGCAGTCCCAGTGCCTACCTACTTTCACGTCCGGAGAGAACCCGGCCGGACGCCACACCCGGATCCAACCACCGAGCAGGAACCACCGAAGCACGCCGGCCGACAGCCCCTTCAGGAGCAAAGGCCAACGTCCCGAACCGGCCTCCGATGGGCGAGCAATTCGGTCTCACCGGTAGCGTGTCGATCGCACTGGGCGGCATGATCGGCGGCGGCATCTACGCGGTCCTGGGGGTTGTCGCCGGCGTCACCGGGCCGGCGACGTGGGCTGCGTTCGTCGCCGCCGGCGTCGTGGCGCTGTGTGCCGGCTACGCCTACAACGCCCTCAACCGGCTGGACGACAACCGCGGCGGCTCGGTCACGTTCGTCCAGAGCTACGTCGGCAACTCCACGCTCTCGGGCATGGTCGGCTGGACGCTGCTGGTCGGCTACGTCGGCTCGATGGCGATGTACGCCTTCGCGTTCGGCGAGTTCGCCGTCGCGCTCGGGCTGCCCGAGACGGTGGCGGTGGCCGGCGGGCTCCCGACCCGGCCGGTGGTCTCGGTCGCTGCGGTGGCCGGCTTCGTCGGGCTGAACCTGCTGGGCGCCCGCGCGACCGGGTCCGTCGAGACCGTCCTCGTGGTCGCGAAGGTGGCCATCCTGCTGGCCTTCGGCGGCGTCGGGCTCTGGTACGCCACGACGGTCGCGACCGAGCCCGTCTCGCTGGGCCTCTCTCAGCTGACGACGCCGGGGCCGGTCGTGGCGGCGGCCATCTCGTTCGTGGCGTTCCAGGGGTGGCAGCTGCTGTTCTACGACCAGGACTCCATCGCCGACCCCGTCGCGACCATCCGGCGGGCGGTCTACGTCTCCATCCCCGCGGCGGTCGTCGTCTACGTGCTGGTCGGCGTCGTCACGGTGGCGCTGGCCCCCGAGGCGATTCAGAACCACCCCCACGTCGCGCTGAGCGACGCCGCAGGCCGGATGATGTCGCCGTTCGGGCTGGCCGCCGCCGGCGCGGCGGCGCTGTCGCTGTCGGCGCTGTTCTCCACCGGCAGCGCCATCAACGCGACGCTGTTCTCGGCGGCGCACTTCGCCCAGGGGATGGTCGGCGACGAGCTGCTGCCCGACCGCATCGCCGACGCGGACGCCGAGGGCGTCTCCGACCGCACCGTGGTGGTGCTGGGAACCCTGACGGCGGCGTTCTCCGCCGTGGGGAGCCTCGGGGCCATCACGTCGTTCGCCTCGCTGTCGTTCATCGTCGTCTTCGGCGCCGTGAGCGCCCTGGCGCTCGGCACGCGCGACCGGGAGGGCGTCAGCGCCGTCCCGCCGGCGGTGGGCCTGGCCGGGACCGCGGCGTTCTTCCCGCTGATGCTGTACCGGCTGGCCACCGAGGAGCCGGCGACGTTCCGGGTGGTGCTGCTCGTCGCGGCGGCCGTGCTCGCCGCCGAGCTGCTGTACTTCGAGCGCGAGACCCTCGAGCGCGAGGTCGAGCAGATGACGCCCGTTCCGGAGGCCGACGACTGACGATGCCAGGTCGGCTCGCCGACACCCTGGTTCCCGAGGCCGAAGCCTACGGCTACACGCTCACCGTCTGGGGCGCCGGCGGGGTGGTGATCCACCGGTTCGGCCCGCCGGGCTACTGGGAGGTGGTGGGCTTCGCCGCGACGGTCGCGTACAACGGCCTGCTGCAGGCCGAGCGCCTGGTGCCCGAGCGGCTCAGCTGAGCCGGACGGCGTCGCGCGGTCCCACGCCGAACGCCTCGTCGCCGCGGCCCCGGTTGACCGCCAGCTCCACGTTGCCGTGGCTGCCGACCGTCACCAGCCGGTCGCCGGGGTCGACGTGGGCGTACGACGACGCCACGGGCGCGCGCTCGCCGTTCACCGCCACCGCCTCCCGGCCCGCCAGGAACGAGCCGGGGACGTTCGTGACGGCGTTGCCGAAGTCGTCGACGACCAGCACCTCGCCCGTCGCCAGGTCGCCGTCGACCGTCGGTTCGGGGAAAGAGAGGTCGACGTGGTCCGCCGCGGGGGCGGTCGCGTCGAGGTCACCCACGGCACCGACCCCCGCCGCGTGTACCGCCGCCGCGGCGGGCGCGAACACGTCCCGGCCGTGGAAGGTGGCGCTCTCGGGCTCGTCGTGGTGCCAGACGAACACCTCGACGTCGCCGTCGGGCGCCAGCGCCCGCGCCGGCGGGCACAGCACGCCGTTGTCCGGCCCGACGAGCGCGTGGTCGCCCGCCCGCACCACCAGCGCCGCCCGGTCGGT
>CAYWNQ010000066.1:0-10088 GCA_964459695.1 uncultured Halobacteriales archaeon
CGCTGCTGTTGATGCTGGACAACGGCTCGACCGAGGAGGACACGCCGGCCTACCGCGCGCTGGCCCAGTACGACGTCCCCATCGTGGTCGTCGACCACCACCACCCCGACCCCGAGGCGGTCGATCCGCTCGTCGCCGAACACGTCAACCCATACCTCCACGGCGAGGACTACCGCATCACGACCGGGATGATGTGCGTCGAGCTGGCCCGGATGATCGACCCCTCGATCACCGACGAGGTCCGCCACGTGCCGGCGGTCGCCGGACTCGCCGACCGCTCGGCGGCGGACGCCATGGCCGACTACCTCGATCTGGCCCGGGCGGAGGGCTACGACGAGGAGGACCTCCGGGACGTCGGCGAGGCGCTGGACTACGCCGCCCACTGGCTGCGCTACAGCGCCGGCACGCCGCTCATCGAGGACGTCGTGAACGTCGACGGCGACCCCGAGCGCCACGAGGCCGTGGTGGACTTCCTTGCCAGCCGCGCCGAACGCGACGTCGACGACCAGCTCGAGGCTGCGACCGACCACCTGGTCCACGAGCGGCTCGACAACGGCGCCCACCTCTACCGGCTGGACGTCGACGAGCACGCCCACCGGTTCACCTACCCCGCACCCGGGACGACCACCGGCGAGGTCCACGACCGGAAGGTCGCCGAGCGCGACGACCCCGTCATCACGGTCGGGTTCGGGCCGGACTTCGCCGTCCTCCGGAGCGACGGCGTCCGGCTCGACATCCCGGAGATGGTCGCGGAACTCACCGAGGAGCTGCCGGGCGCCGGCGTCTCCGGCGGCGGCCACCTGGTCGTGGGCTCCATCAAGTTCGTGCCCGGCCGACGCGAGGCGGTGCTCGACGCGCTGGTCGAGAAGATGGCCGAGGCCGAGCTGGACGCAGAGCTCCGGTCGACGCTGGCCCACAACGAGTGACGGTGCGGCGGGGCCGCTACAGGTAGCCGGCGTCGGCCAGCCGCGCGACGCCGCTCGTGAGCCGCTCCTCGCCCGCCGCGTAGGAGAGCCGCGCGTAGCCGGGCGTCCCGAACGCGCTGCCCGGGACGGTGGCCACGCCGGCGTCCTCCAGGGCGCCCTCACACCAGGCCTGGTCGTCGTCGGCCACCGGGAGCATGAGGTAGAACGCGCCGTCGGGCACTGGGACGTCGACGCCGTGGCCCGCGAACAGGTCGACCAGCAGGTCCCGGCGGTCGCGGAACGCCTCGCGCATCTCCTCGACGGCGCCCTCGGTGTTCTCCAGCGCCTCGACGCCGGCGCGCTGGACGAAGTTCGCCGCACACGACACCGAGTGGGAGTGGAGCTTCCCGGCCTGCTCGATCACCGGTTCCGGAGCGGCCACGTAGCCCAGCCGCCAGCCCGTCATCGAGTAGGCCTTCGAGAAGCCGTTGACGGTCACCGTCCGGTCGGCCATGCCCGAGAGCGTCGCCAGCGGCGTCGGGTCCCGGCCGTAGGTGATGCGCTCGTAGATCTCGTCGGAGACGACGGTGACGTCGTGGTCGACGGCGAGGTCGCGGACGCCCTCGAGGGCCTCGTCGGCGTACACCGCGCCCGAGGGGTTCGACGGGGAGTTCACGACCAGCAACGCGGTGTCGTCGTCGATCGCCTCGGCCAGGTCGTCCAGCGCGGGCGCCAGCGCGAAGTCGTGGGCGGCCAGGTCGACGCGCGTCAGGTCGGCGCCCGCGAGCTTGCCCATCGCCTCGTAGGAGACCCATGCCGGGTCCAGCAGGACGACCTCGTCGCCGTCGTCGACCAGCGTCTGGAACGTCTCGTACAGCGCCTGCTTGGCCCCGGGGGTCACGAGCACCTCCTCGGGCGCGTAGTCGAGGCCGTCGGCGGCGAGCTTGCCGGCGATGGCCGACCGGAGCTCGGGGAGCCCCTGCGACGGCGTGTAGCCCGTGTGGCCGGCGGCCATCGCGTCCTGGCCGGCGGCGACGACGTTGTCGGGCGTCGGGAAGTCCGGTTCCCCGACGCTGAGGTCGACCACGTCGACGCCGTCGGCCTCCCGCTCGGCGGCGAGCGAGCTGATGGCGAGGGTGGCCGAGGGCTCGACCCGCCGGACGCGGTCGGCGAACGCGCGGCTCATGGCAGCGCCTCCACCAGGTCGACCGCGCTCTCGACGGCGCCGGCGCCCTTGTCGACGCGCTCCTCGGCCTCCGCGGCGCTCATCCCGGGACCGGTGATGCCGAAGGTGACCGGGGTGTCCCTGTCGAGGGCCACGTCCGTCAGCCCCCGGGCGGCGGCGTCGGCGATGACCTGGTCGTGGTCGGTGTCGCCGGTCACGATGGCGCCCAGCACGGCCACCGCGTCGACGTCGTCCCGCCGGGCGAGTCGGTCGGCGGCCAGCGGCGTGTCGTAGGAGCCGGGCACGTCGAGGAGTTCCACGACGTCGGCTCCACGGTCGGCGGCGGCCGCGCGGGCGCTTTCCACCATCCGGTCCGAGAGCGGTCGCTCCTTGTCGAATCGGGCGACCACCAGTCCGAGGTTGACCATACGCCGGGGTGACCGGGGCGAATAAAAGAACTGCCGCTTCAACGACCCTCCGTCGACGGGCCCGCTGGGCGAGCACCGGCACGGCTCTCGGGCGATCGGCGCAGGCTCCGGACCTTGCCCGTACGCACCGAATCGCCCGATACGAGCCACGCTCCCCCGGCATCGGAATCCATATCAGTCGGCGTCGCCGACTTCCGGGCGACGAATGGGACTGTTCCGGTCGAGCGAGGTCGTCGGGATCGCCCGCGACGCCCTCGAGTTCGCGCTCCAGGCCTCCGAGGACGCCCACCCCGACGAGTACATGGGCCTGCTCCGGGGCGAGGACGCCCGGAAGCTCGACGTCGACCGGGAGGGAACCGTGCTCACCGACGTGCTCGTCATCCCCGGGACCGAGTCGAACCCCGTCAGCGCCACGGTGAAGACGAGCATGATCCCCAACGACACCCGTGCCGCCGGGTCGGTCCACTCCCACCCCAACGGCGTCCTCCGTCCCAGCGACGAGGACCTCCGGACGTTCGGCAAGGGGAAGGTCCACATCATCATCGGGGCGCCGTACGGTCGCCACGACTGGCAGGCCTTCGACCGCGAGGGCCAGCCCCGCGACCTCGAGGTGCTGGACGTCCCACTCCCGGAGGAACAGTTCTTCGACTTCACCCAGGCCGACATCGACAGCGAGCTATGAGACGCGCCGTCGCCCAGGGCACGTTCGACCTGCTCCACCCGGGCCACCTCCACTACCTCCGGGACGCCGCCGACATGGGCGACGAGCTCCACGTCATCGTCGCCCGGAGCGAGAGCGTGACCCACAAGGCGCCGCCGGTCTGCTCGAACGAGCAGCGCCGGGAGATGGTGGCGGCACTGGACCCGGTCGACCACGCCCGGGTGGGCCACCCGGCGGACATCTTCGTCCCCATCGAGGAGATCGAGCCCGACGTCATCGTCCTGGGCTACGACCAGTACCACGAGGAGGACGAGATCGCGGCGGCCCTCGAGGAGCGAGATATCGACTGCGAGGTCGCGCGGGCGAGCGCCCGGGGGGACCGGTACGACGACGAGCTGCTCTCGACGGGCCGCATCGTCGAGCGCATCTGCGAGGAGCGCTGCTAGAACTCCCAGCCGGGCGGGTTCTCCGCGTCGTCCTCGCCGCGGACCGCGGGGCCGCCGTCGAACCGGATCCTGGCCGCCGCGAGGAGGGCCACCGCGATGGCGGCGGCCAGCACGGCGGCCATACCGATTGGCAGCCCGCGGCCCCCGCCGGCCCAGTCGGCGTCGAACACCTCGCGGTAGTAGTCCGCGACCGCCGGGCTCTCCAGGACGGCGACCAGCTCCCGGTTCCGGCGAGCCGAGTGGCGGTTGAAGTTCATGCTCCCGACGATGGCGGTGTCGTCGACCACGAGACCCTTGGCGTGGATCTTGGCGAACCGGCCCCGCGGCTCGGCCACCTTCGCGGACAGCGGGATGCCCTCGCGGTCGCCCCGCGACCGGAGGGCCTCGACCAGCCGCCGGTTCTCCTCGCGGCTGTACCAGGCCCCCGAGAGCAGCACCCTGACCGCCACGCCGCGGCGGGCCGCACCGACGAGCGCGTCGTAGAACGGCGACCGCCGCTCGAGCGACGGGGCCAGCACCGCGACCGACTCCGTGGCGTTCCGGATGCGGGCGAGGACGTGGCGCTCGGCGTTGTCCGGGGCCACGAGCACGGTCGCCCGTGCCCGCGCCCGTAGCGGCTCGACGGTCGAGGGGAAGCTGGCGTTGGTCGCCTCCGGCGCCGGCGGGTCGAACAGCCGACCCCGCCGATACCGCTCCCAGGGGACCGTCCCGCGGCCCCGCCAGTCGGCTCTGAACGTCGCCGCCACGGCGTCCGCGGTGGTCCCGCCGTCGAGCAGGACGCCCCAGCCGCGGCTCCCGTGGCCGCCGGTGCCGGCGGGCTTCCAGTTCTCCGTCAGGACGACCGCCTCGCCGTCGGCGACGGCGTACTTGGCGTGGTGGTAGGCGTACGGGTCGTACGGGCCGGCGAACACCTGGACCGCCACGCCGGCCCGCACGAGCTCGTCCAGGACCGCGGCCTGGGCGCCGGAGATGCCGCCCACGGGGGAGGGTTCGGCGACGACCCGGACGTCGACGCCGCGACGCTCGGCGGCCACGAGCGCGGCCCGGACCCGCGCGGAGGTGAGCGTGTACGCCCCGAGCCAGAGCCGCTCGTCGGCGCGCCGGAGCGGTGCGACGGGTGCCCGGGCGGCGTCCGGGAGCACGAACGCCCGGACGGCGGAGCGGCCGCTGGCGGCTTCGCGGTCGGTGCCGGCGACCGGTCGCCACTCGCCGGCCACCAGGCGCTCGGCCTCGGGGGCGTCCTCGTAGGTGAGCGCGGCGACCATCCGGTTGCCGCGACGGAGCCGGAGCCGTTCGCCGCCGTTGGCCAGCCCCGGGAGCGCCAGCTCGACCACGGCGGCCTCGGTCAGGTTCCGGACCCTGGTCGGCGCCGCCGTCAGCGCGACCCGCCCGGACACCGTCGTCGCGGGGAGCGCCACGGTCTCCTCGCCGTCCGAGAGGACGTAGCCCGAGAGGTTCGTCCCCGGGGGCGCCTCCAGGAGGACGTACTCTCCGGCGTCGCCGTCGGGCACCGGATTCGGGTAGACGGCAACGAGATCCGGGTGTGGCCCGGCCGGCCCGACCGCCGCCCGCGTCGTGGCGGCGGCCGGCCCCGCCGGCGCGGCGCCCGTCGTGACGGGAGCCACGGCCGTGGTCAGGAGGGCGAGGGCGACCAGCGCGGCGACGCGGGACACGGGACCGGCTGGTCCCGGCCTGGTACTAAAGGCTCAGGCCGTGGTCGCGGGCGCCTCGTCGTCGAGTGCCGCCGCGGCGACCTCCGCGTGGTGCTGGACGAGGTAGGCACGGTCGTCCACGTGGTCGGCAGCGGCCGCGAGAGCCCCCTCCGTGCCGATGGCCACCAGCGCCCAGGCGGCGGCGCCCCGGACCTCGTCGGCGTCGTCGTCGGCCACCACGTCACCGAGCGGCTCGACGGCCCGTGGGTCGCCGATGCGACCCAGCGCCCGCGCTGCGTGGGTGCGGACCTCCGGGTCCTCCGCGACGAGCCGGTCGGCGACCGCCTGGGTCGCCTCCTCGCTGCCGATCTCGCCGAGCGCACGCAGGGTGGTCTTCTGGAGCGGCGGGTTGCTCTCGTCCTGGATGAACTCGACCAGCGTCCCGACCGCGCGGTCGTCGCCGATCTTGCCGAGCACCTCGATGGCGGGCCGGTCGCGCTTCTGGGCGCGTTCGTGCATCGCCTCGAACGCCTCGTCGGGGCCCAGCCGTCGGAGGGCGTCGAGGCAGTTCTCCTCCATGAAGTCGGACTCGAAGTACTCCAGCCCCAGGAGGATGGGCTCGGGGTCGCCCTCGGCCTCGGCGACGCGCACGGCGGTCAGCTCGGGCGGGAAGTCCTTGCGGTTCTCCGGCGTCAGCCTGTCGTAGAACCCCTGGACGTCGAGCTTCTCCCGGACCGAGAGGTCGTCCCACTCCTCGGCCTCCTCGAGGCCGGTAGCGAGGTCCGCAGACGCCGTGACCAGGGCCTCGACGGTCTCGGCGTCGTCGTCCGGGTCGAGGCCGGCGTCGGCCACCGCGGTCGCCGCCGACTCGAGGGCGTCGGCCATCGCGTCGACGTCGGCGTCGGCCGCGACGCCGTCCGGGACGGCTGCGACCTGCTCGCCGGCGGCCTCGAGGAACGCGTCGACCGCCGTGCGGACGTCCTCGAGGCCGGCGTCGGTCCACCGGGTCTCGGCGACCGTCTCCGCAGCCGACTCGACGTCGTCGGCGACCTCCTCGGCGTACGGACCGCGGGCGTCCTCGAGGGCCTCCCGGACCTCCTCGACGCGGGCCTCGAGCTCCTCGGCGGGGTCGGCGGCGTCCTCCTCGTCCTCGTCGGGCTCGGGGAGGTCGGCGGCCTCGACGTCCCCGGCGATCTCCTCGACGGTCTCGGCGACCTCGTCCAGCTCGTCCTCCGTCTCGGCCTCCTCGATCGCGGCTTCGGCGTCGTCGAGGCGCTGCTCGAAGGCGCCGACGGTGCCGGGCTCGAGCTCGTCGGGTTCGTCGTCGCCGTCACCGGCTTCCTCGTCGGCCTCTGCGTCGTCGCTCTCCTCGGTCGCGTCGCCCTCGGCGTCACCGTCCTCGCCGCTCTCCTCGCCCTCGTCCTGGGCCTCCTCGGCAGCATCCTCGTCGGTCCCGTCCTCAGCCTCCGTCGGTTCCGCGTCGGCGTCTCCCTCCTCGTGGGCGTCGTCGACATCTGCATCGCCCTCGTCGGACTCGTCGGGGCCGTCCTCGGTGGCCTCGGCCAGCGCCTCGTCGGCCTGGGCCTCTGCCTGCTCCCGTGCTTGCTCGTCCTCGCCCGCCGTGTCCTCGGATGCCTCCCGGCCGTCGTCCCCGGGGGTCTCCTCGACGTCCGCCTCCTCCTCCTCGGCGGCGTCCTCGTCGTCCCCGTTGCTCATGCCCGCGACTCCGGCAGGTCGGGCCAAAGGCGTTTCCCTTCGCGCTGCTGCTCCGGACCGCGCAGCCTTTGCCCGTCCAGCCCCCAGGCCCGCACATGGACCGCCGGACGGTGCTGGCACGGATGGCGGCCACGGGCGGGGCCGTCGGGCTCGCGGGCTGTGGGGCCATCGTGGGCGGCACCGGACTCGACGAGGACGAGTTCGACGTGGGGATGACACACACCTCCTTCCGGCCGAAGGAGTACACCGTCGCCGCCGGCGACACCGTCGTGTGGGGCAACAGAGGGTCTCGGAAACACACGGTCACGGCCTGCGGCACCGACGTGGAGGACACGGTCGGCTACTGCAGCGGGACCGGCATCCCACCTGACGCGGAGTACTTCGCCTCCGGCGGCTACGGCTCCGAGCCCGCGGCCTACGACGCGTGGCCCGGCGGCGGTGGCATCCCGGCCGGCGACACTTACGCCCACACGTTCGAGCTCCCTGGCGAGTACCCCTACTACTGCATCCCTCACGAGCCCATGGGGATGGTGGGCACCATCGTCGTCACCGAGTAGCGCCGCTGGTCGGCGGCTTCGGGCCGGAAGGCGGCGGCCGGCCTACTCCTCGACGTCCTCGTCCTCGACGTCGACGGCGGCCTCCTCCTCGGCGGCGACCTCCTCGGGGCGGGCCTCGAGGGTGGTCTTCTGGATCTCGACGCGCCGCAGCGGGTAGATGGTCTTGGCCTCGCTGTAGATGGCCGAGGAGAGCCGTCCCGTGACGACCGAGTCGACGAGTTCCGAGAAGGTCCGCTCGTCTGCGGCCTCCCGGACCAGCTCCACCATCGTCTCGCGGATGGCCTTCTCCTGGCTGTCGTCGGCCTTCTTGGTCGTGAACGCGACCGGCTGGAGCTGCAGCCGGTAGTCGTCGGTCGTCAGCACGGTCTCGAAGGCCTGCACCTTCGAGGAGCCACGCCGGACCAGCGACCGCAGGTAGTCCCGCGTGAGCTCGTGCTCGACGAACTCCGTGTAGGCCGTGTCCGAGCCGACGTCGTCGATCTTGAACGTCAGCTTGGTGTTGTTCTCGCTGGCGTCGTCCCGCAGGTCGCCCAGCGTGGTCTCTATCGTCCGTCCGTACACCTGTTCGACTTCCTCGGCGGGGGTCTCACCGAGCTCCTCGCGTTCGAACTCCTCGGGCGCGAGGATGGTGTACCACCGCTTCTCCTGCTGTTGTGGTGAAACGCTTCGTTCGCTCATTGTCGTGTCAGTGTGTCCGCGACCGCGATGTTCGTGACGTAGTCGTCCACGGTACTCCGGAAGCCGCCGGTAGCGTCGCGCTCGATGGTCGTGACGACCCGGTCGCCCTCGACGCGGGTCGCCATCTGGTCGGTGTTGTCCGGCGCCACGGCGGCGGCGACGAGGTCGGGCCGGTCGTGGGTCGTCCGGACGGTGGCGCGGGGCACGGTCAGATCGCCTCCCTGAACGCGGCGACGAACGCCGCGGGGTCGACGTCGACGACGCGGCCGGTCCGCCCCCGACCCGCGACGGGCGCACCCCGCTCCTCGGCGGCCGACCGCAGCGGCGCCTGGACGTCTTCGGTCCCGGCGACGGCGACCGCGTCGTCGCCGGTGGCCAGCGCGACCGGCTCGCGGGCGGCGAAGTCCCGCACGAGCCGCGCGACCGTGCCCAGCGGCGCGTCGCCCGCGTCGGCGACCGTCACGCCGTCGTGGCGCGCGAGGTCGGCGGCGGCAACCGCCCGGTGGACGTCGACGGCATGGTCGCGCCAGGCCGCCAGACCCGCCGCGCGGGCGTCGTGGCCCAGCGCCAGCGCCACGCCGGTGCCGGGGGCCGTCCGGGCCGTCGCGTCGAGGACGTCGGCGTAGCCCCCGAGCGTCCCGAACGGCCCGTCGAGGACGTACGGGCGCAGCGCCCGCTCGACCGCGTGGGCCGCCCGCGGCGGCGCGTCGCGAACCGTCTCGACGGCGACCGCGGAGGCGACCCGCTCGGCCTCGTCCTCGTCGAGGTCCCCCTCGGTCGCCTCGACGCCGACGTCTCCCAGCAGCGCCCCCGCGGCGTCGGCGTCCCCGGAGAACGGGGCGTGCACCAGCGTCGAGTGACCCAGGCCGTCGGTCAGGTCCCCGACCGGGACGGCCACGCCGGGGCGGCGGTCGAGGTCGGCGTCCTCGAGGGGCGCCTCGAACCGGCCCGGGTCGGCGCCGGCGGCGACGACGCCGGCGAGCGCGAGCGTCGGGGTCGCCCCGCCGAGTTCGGTGGCCACGTCGTACGCCGCCGCCGACACCGGGTCCTCGACCAGCGGCAGGTCGCCACCGGCGTGGCCCAGCGTCACCGTCAGGTCGGCGTCGGTGGCCCGGTCGCCGGCCGTCGGCAGCGGGGCCACGCTGACCTGGAACGCCACCCCCGCCGTGGCGAGCGCCCGCGCCAGCACGCCCGCCGCCGCGAGGGCGTCGCCGTCGGGCGCGGCGACCAGCCGGACCAGGCCGGCCGTCCGCAGTTCGGCGGCCGCGTCGCTGGCGGCGGGGGTGGTCGCGTCGGCCCGGCCGGTCGTCGACATCGCCTCTACTCCAGCTCCTCCAGGCGCTCGGCGGCGTCCTCGTAGCTGTAGGTGAACGACACGTCGATCTCGTCGCCGCGGTAGTAGTCCGCCAGGCGGCGGATCTTGGCCTCGGTGTTCTGCAGCGCGCGCTTGTTCTGGGCGTCGCCGGGGTGTTCGTCCACGTGCTCGCGGAGCCCCACCGCGCGCTCGAGCAGGTTCCGGAGGTCCTCGGGCAGCTCCGGCTCGGCGTCGTGCTCCTCGAGGATCTCGGTGACCTTCTTGCCGGTCGCCAGCTTGACGTCCGGGACGGGGGTGCCCTGGACGCCCTCGTCGCGCAGCTTCATCCCGATCTGGGTGGGGTCGTGGCCCTGCTCGGCCAGTTCGACCACGCGCTCCTCGACGGCCTCGTCGTCGACGTCGCTCCACTCCGGTGGGTCGTCTGCCGCCGGCCGGTCCGAACCGCTGGACCCGCGACGGCGGGTGTGCATTCGTGCCATTGGCTGAGTTGGAACCGCACTGACCGCCGTGGCGGCGCGGGTGCGCCGCAGTCCGCTCTCGCGGACGCACTTCCGCAATCCCGAGC
>CAYWNQ010000067.1:0-9853 GCA_964459695.1 uncultured Halobacteriales archaeon
ACGTAGCTCATGTCGACGTTGCGCCGGACGGCGTGGATGAAGTGGCCGGCGCCGATGGAGTAGCCGTCGCCGTCGCCGCCGGCGACCATGACCTCCAGCTCGGGGTTTGCCATCTTCACGCCGATGCCGACCGGCAGGGCCCGCCCGTGGACGCCGTGGAGGGCGTAGCTGTGCATGTAGGTCCCGATCTTCCCCGAGCAGCCGATGCCGGCGACGATGAACGTGTTGTCGGGGTCGTTGCCGGTGTTGGCCAGCGCCTTCATCATGCCGTTCATCGTCCCGAAGTCGCCGCAGCCGGGACACCAGGTGGGCTGCTTGTCGGACTTGAAGTCCGTGAACCGGACCTCGGAGCTCATGCCTGCACCTCCGCTGGGGCGGGCTCTTCGAGCTTCTCGCGGACCGCCGCCGCGAGCTCGTCAGCCTTGAACCGGACGCCCGTGTACTTGTTGACGCGCTTGAGCCGGGTCAGCGCGTCGTGCTCGAGCAGGTCGGCGAACTGGCCCGTGGCGTTGCACTCGACGACGATCACCTCCTCGGCGGCGTCGATCTCGTCGGTGAGGTCCGGCCGGGGGAACAGGTACGGCACCGAGATGAACCGGACGGCCACGTCCTCCTCGTCCAGCAGGTCGAGGGCCTCCCGCATCGCGCCCTCGTTCGAGCCCCACGAGACCACGAGCGTGTCGGCGTCGGGGTCGCCGAACTCCCGGTAGTCCCACGTCTCGCGCTCGCGGGCCGTCTCGACCTTCCGGTTGCGCTTGTCGACCTGCTCGACGCGGACCGGCTCGTCCTCGGTCCGGCGGCCGAGCTCGTCGTGCTCCAGGCCGGTGGTCATGTGGGCCCCGCCGGCGGTCCCGGGGAACGACCGCGGGCTCACGCCGTCCTCGGTCGCGGCGTGGGGCGTGAACCGGTCCTGGTCGTCGAGCCACTCGTCGACCTCGCCGTCGCCGACGACCTTCCCGCGCTCGACCTCGACCTCGTCCATGTCGAACGTCTCCGGGGCGAACGTCTGCTCGGTGACCGCCAGCGCGAGGTCGGACACGAGGAACACCGGGATCTGGTAGGTCTCGGCCAGGTTGAACGCCTCGACCGTCTTCCAGAAGCACTCCGACACCGTGGTCGGCGCGACGACGAACCGCGGCACCTCGCCGTGGCCGCCGTACAGCAGCATCTCGAGGTCGCCCTGCTCCTGCTTGGTCGGCATCCCCGTCGAGGGGCCCGAGCGCATCACGTCGCAGACGACCAGCGGCGTCTCGCTGGTGGCGACCAGGCCGAACGTCTCGGTCATCAGGTCGATGCCGGGTCCCGAGGTGGCGGTCATGGCGCGGGCGCCCGACCGCGCGGCACCCAGCGCCATGTTGATGGCCGAGAGCTCGTCCTCGGCCTGGACGACCTTGCCGCCGTAGCGGTCGATGCGGCCGGTGAGGTACTCCATGATGTCCGTGGCGGGCGTGATCGGGTAGCCGGCGTAGAACCGGCAGCCGGCGGCGATGGCGCCCATGCCGATGGCCTCGTCGCCGTTGAGCAGGACGTAGTCGGCGTCGGTGGTCTCGAGGTCGTAGTCGAAGTCGGTGTCGGCGTACTCCTCCTCGACGTGTTGCTGGCCCAGCCGGGCGGCCTCCTGGTTGTTCTCGACGATTGCCTGGCCCTTGTCGCCGAACCGCTTCTCGAGGGCCTCGTCCAGGTTGGCGATGTCGAAGTCCGTGACCTCGCAGGCCGCGCCGAGGGCGACGATGTTGCGCATGATGGCGCCGCCGGCGTCCTCGGCCAGGCGCTTCAGCGGGACGTCGAGCCCGATCGTGCCCTCCGGCGGCTCGAAGTCCTCCATCATCGTCCGCTCGCCGTCGTAGACGATGACGCTGCCCTCGTGGAGCTCGTCGAGGTTCTCCTCGACGGTCCGCTGGGTCAGGGCGATGAGGATGTCGAGCCGGTCGACGACGCTCTCGACGGGGTCGACCGACGTCCGGATCTTGTAGGCGGTGTAGCCGCCCCGGATCCGCGAGGCGAAGTCCTTGGAGGTAAACACGTGTCGACCCGCCCGCGAGAGCGCCTGGGCGAAGATCTTCCCCGTGGAGGCGATGCCGTCGCCGGCCTCGCCTCCGATGGCCCAGTTGAGGTCACGTGGCATGCTACGTCGGACTTCCCTCCGATGGACGTTAAGGCTTCTGAATACCGGAACCCGCTGCCGGAGTGGCCGGCGACGGGGCCACCGGCCGGCATCCGAAAGTGACTACACCGCGACCGTCCGAGGTCGGGGCATGGACTCCACGCAGGTCGAGGTCGTCGCCGTCCACCGGGTGGGCCCCGACGCCGTCGCCGTGGAGCTGGCGACGCCACCGTCGTTCTCGGCGCGGCCGGGCCAGTTCGTGAAGCTCACCGCCGACCTCGACGACGGCACCGAGTCGCGGTTCTACACCATCTCCTCGCCGGACGTCGAGGAGACCTTCGAGGTCACCGTGGGCGTCGACCCCGACGGGACGCTCGGTCCGTGGCTCGCCGACCGGGCGGCGGGAGAGCAGCTCGCGCTCGCCGGGCCGTTCGGCAACGTCTACTACGAGGACGACCCCCGGGTCGTGGTGCTGGCCGGCGGCCCCGGCATCGGCCCCGCCGTCGGCCTCGCCGAGCGTGCCCTCCGGGACGGGGGCGAGGCCGCCATCGTCTACCGCGACGACGCGCCGATGCACGAGGACCGGCTGGCCGGACTGGCAGCGGCCGGCGCCGACGTCTTCGTGCTCGGCGGGGCCGAGGGGATGGCCGAGGCCGTCGGGCAGGTGCTGACCGGCGGCGCGGGCGAGCAGGTGTTCGTCTACGGCTTCGCGGACTTCCTCGACGCGGCCACGACGGCCATCGAGGCCGCTGGCGGGGACGCGGGCGCGGCGAAGGTCGAGAACTTCGGCTGACCGTCTCGACGGCGCTGGCGCCCGCCCTCGCCGGGCCGCAACGACTACCGGTCCGTCGCCCGGGCCACGACCCGCAGGCGTGCTCGCTCCGCCAGCGACGACGGGGTGACTGGCCACGGTGTCCGGTCCGGGTCGGATCGAGCCCGCCCGCGATATAAGACGGGCCTTGTATGACCGGACATGACCGGGGCACGATTGACGGCCGTGGAGGGTGAGGCGGGACCAAGGTGATGAGGGCGAGGAGACGCCGTGGGCTGGTCCTGGCCGTCCTGGCGCTGGTCCTCGTCGCGGCGGCCCCGGCCGGGGCGGCCGGCGAGTTCGACGGCACGGCCCTGAACGAGACCGGCGAGAACTCGTCGCTCCTGGGTGACACCGTCGACCGCTCGACCGACGGCCTCGACAACGCCACGACGACGGTCGAGGAGACGGTCGACGGCGTGCTCGAGACCGGGAGCGACGAGGGGCTGACGGCGGTGGAACTCGGCCTGGTGGACGACCTCGAGGTGTCGGCCGGGGTCGGTGACGCTCCCGACGGGAGCGCGGCGGTCGCCGTCTCGGTGTGGCCGCCGCGGGGAGTCCACTCGGTGCTGGCGGACGACCTCTCGGTCGGGGTGCTCGGTGCGGACGCCGAGGTGCCGGCGTCTCCGGAACCGTCGACGCCGGCAGTCCCGTCCACGCCGGCGGCGTCAACCGGTGGTGGGGCCGACCCATCGAACGCCGGGTCGGAACCCGTCGACGCGGCGACGCCGACCGCGACGCCCGTGCCCGACGCCGGACCCGCCGCTCCGGCGGTGCGGACGCCGGCGGGCGGCGTCGCCCCCAGTGACCGGCCCGACGCCGGCCACGGCGGCCCGGTCGACCCCGGGGCGACCGGCACCGCGGTGGCCGGCGTCGGCGCGGTCGCCGCCGCGACCACGCTGGGCGGCGGGTCGGGCGTCGAGCGGGAGGTCGGCTCCAGTCTCGCCCGGAGCCTCGAGCGGACCGTCCGGCTGATCGCACCGCTGCGATACTCCCGGCACGACGGCTCCGACCCGCTGGCCCACGACGTCCGGGCCGACATCCACGACCGGGTGGCCGACGCGCCCGGCACCTACGTCTCCGTCCTCTCCGAGGACCTGCCGGTCAGCCACTCCAGCGTCCGCCACCACGTCAGGATCCTCGAGTCCGAGGGCCTGGTCGAGACCGCCAAGGTCCGGGGGCGCCGGCGGCTGTTCCCCGCCCGGTTCGACCACCAGGAGCTCTCGGCGGCGCTGGCCGACGACGCGACCGCCGCCGTCCTCGGCGTCCTCGCCACCCTCGGGCCCAGCACCGGCGGGACGGTCGCCGAGGAGGTCGACCGGTCGCGGCCGACCGTCTCCCACCACCTCTCGCGGCTGGCCGAGGACGGTCTCGTGGTCCGCGAGCGCGACGGCCGCGCCGTCGTCAACCGGCTCGCCGACGGGGTGGCCGAGACGCTCGCCGGCGAGCCGGCCACCGGCGCCGACGAGGCCGGCGTCGGGGTCCGGGCCGACTGAGCGCCCCCACGGCCGGGGCTCAGTGCTGGACGTACTCCACCAGGACCCCGCCCGTCGACGCGGGGTGGAGGAAGGCGACCTCGTGGTCCCAGGCGCCCCGCCTGGGTTCCTCGTCGACCAGGTCGACGCCGCGCTCGCTGGCTCGCTCGAGCGCGGCGTCGACGTCGTCGGTCTCGAACGCCAGGTGGTGGATGCCGGGCCCGTGGTCGTCGATGTAGTCGGCGACGGTGCCGCCGTCGACGGGTTCGAGGAGTTCGAGGTAGCCGTTGCCGAGGTCGAGGAAGGCGACGGCCATCCCGTCGAACCGCTCCTCGTGGGCCACCGCCGCGTCGAGCAGGTCCTCGAAGAGGAAGACGAGGCTGTCGAGCTCCCGGGTGGCGATGCCGGCGTGGTGCAGGCGCATGGCCGCCCTTCGGCGCCGGGGCTCTTGAATCGCGGTGCCCGAGGGGCGTAGGTTAAGGCCCGCGCCGGCCAACCGCCGGGCATGCTCACCCTGTCGGTCGAGAACTTCCAGGTCGAGCTGAAGGACGGCAGCGTCGAGAACGTCGGCGCGCCGAACAAGGCAGCGACGGTCAAGCTCTACGAGGTCGCCGACCAGGAGGTCCGGGAGTTCGGCGACGAGCGGGTCAAGCTGGCGTTCGCCGACGACGAGGGCAACGAGGTCGAGGTGGCGCTCGCGCCGGACCGGGCGCGCGAGGTGGCCAGGGGCATCGAGACCCTCGAAGCGGAGGGGCGGGTGTTCGAGTAGCCGCCGAGTCGAAGTCGACAACCGTTTTAGGCCCGGTCCACTTCTCGCTACCAATGGGAGACTGCATCATCTGCGGCACGTCGACCGACGGGCCGATATGTGAGACCCACCAGCAGGACGTCGCGTTCGAGTTCCGGGGCGACCACCCCAACCAGCTGACCCCCGGCCGGTTCTACCGGGGCACCGTCGACGGCTACGCCGACTTCGGCGTGTTCGTCGACATCGCCGACGGGGTCACCGGGCTGCTCCACCGGTCGAAGCTCGACCGGCGCCTCGAGAGCCTCGACTGGGAGCCCGGCGACGAGGTGTTCGTCGAGGTGACGAACGTCCGGGACAACGGCGACATCGACCTGGAGTGGTCGATCCGCCAGTCGCCCTCGGAGTTCCGGGGGATGCTCGTCGACGAGCCGGACGGCGACCGGCTGCTCGACGAGGACGCCGAGGAGGGCGGTGAGACGGGAAACGGGCGACCTGAGCCGGCGACTGGCGCGTCCTCCGGCTCACGGCAGTCCGCGGAATCGACCGACGGCGTCGAGGTAGCGCCGCCCGACCGGGCCGAGGCGTCCGCCGAGGCCGAGGAGGCGAACGCCGAGGGCGGGGGTGCCGAGCCCGACGAGCCGGGCGAGTCCGGCGGAGCGGGCGAACGCCGGGCAGCGACGGAGGCAGACGACGGCGAGGCGGCCGGCGAGCCGGCCGACCGCGTCGAGGCGGACGAGGAGAACGCCGAGCCGCCCGAGGCGGACGTCGGGCCGCCGTACGACCGCGTCCCCGTGGCCGACCTCCGCGAGCGCGTCGGCGACGACGTCCGCGTGGAGGGCGAGGTCGTGGGCGTCCGCCAGACCGGCGGGCCGACCGTGTTCGAGGTCCGCGACGAGACCGCCGCCGCCAACTGCGCGGCGTTCGAGGAGGCCGGCGTCCGGGCCTACCCGGAGGTCGAGGTGGGCGACGTCGTCGCCATCGACGGCGAGGTCCGCCTGCGGCGCGAGGAGCTCCAGGTCGAGACCGAGACGCTGGCGGTGCTGGAGGGCGAGGAAGCCGCGACGGTCACCGAGCGGATGGCCGCGGCGCTCGAGGAGCGCGCCCGCCCCGACGCCGTCGAGCCGCTGGCCGACGACCCCGCCGTGTCGGGCGTCGTCGACGCCGTCGGCGACGCGGCGACCGCCGTCCGGCGGGCGGTGCTCGAGTCGCGGCCGGTCGTCGTCCGCCACGCTGCCTCGACGGACGGCTACGTCGCCGGCACCGCCATCGAGCGGGCGGTGCTGCCGCTGGTCCGCGAGGAGCACGCCCGGAGCGACGCCGCCTACCACTACTTCGACCGGCGGCCCCTGGAGGACGGCGTCTACGGCATGGACGACGCGACCATGGACGTGACGAAGATGCTGGACGACCGCGAGCGCCACGACGAGAAGCTCCCGCTGTTCGTGTTCGCGGGCGCCGGCAGCGGCGCCGACTCGCTCGACGGCCTCGAGTTCCTGGACGTCTACGACGCCGAGCGGGTGGTCGTCGACGGCGGCCACCGCGGCAGCCGCGTCGACGCCGGCGAGGGCGCCGTCGCGCCCGCGGTGCGGGACGCCGTCGACGTGGCGGTCGCTCCCGGGGAGCCGACCACCGCCAGCGCCCTCGCCGCGACGCTGGCCGGGGCGGTCAACGGGGCGGTGCGCGAGGAGCTCCGGCACCTCCCGGCGGTGTCGTTCTGGGACGAGGTCCCCGACGCCTACCTGTCGCTGGCCGCCGAGGCCGGCTACGACGCCGAGGAGCTGACCGACGTGCGCCAGGCGGTCGCCCTGGAGGCCTACTACCAGGCCTACGAGGACAAGCGCGAGCTCATCGCCGACGTCCTGTTCGAGGAGCGCGGCCTGGCGGCCCAGGTGGCCCGGCAGTTCCGGACCAAGCTCGACGACGAACTCGCCACCGCCGAGGCCAACGTCGAGCGCAGCGAGGTCGGCGACCGGACGTTCGCCGTGCTCGACGCCGAGGCGTTCACCCACCGCTACGACTTCCCGCCGGCGGACCTGCTGCTCGACGAGCTCCACCGGCGCGACGGCGCGGCGGTCACGGTCGGCCTCGGCGAGGACGACCTCCGGCTCCGGGCCGACGACGACCTCGACCTCCGGGCCGTCGCCGACGGCATCCGCGAGCGCGTCGACACCGCCGGCGTGACGGTCCGGGACGGTCCGGCACCCCACGTCGAGTTCCTCAGCGGCGAGCGCGCGGCAGTCCTCGAGGCGACCATGGAGGCCGTGGCCGGCCTCGAGGGCGCGCCCGCGGCGTAGACCCGCCGACCGGTCGGGCCGTGCGGAGGCCGCGGGACTCATTAGCCTCGCGGCACTGGGACCGATAACGCATGGCCAGCGACGCCGGCGACGACGAGGCGTTCAGGCGGGTCTGTGAGGAGCTCGCCGAGCGCGTCCTGGCCGGCGACCTCGACCGCGAGGGGGTCGAGGCCGCCAAGACCGACGCCTGCGCCGAGCACGGCGCCGCGCGCGTCCCCCGCCACACCGACATCATCGACCACGGGCCCGACGAGCGCCGCGAGGAGCTCGAGGCGGTGCTGCAGCGCAAGCCGGTCCGGACCGCCTCGGGCGTCTCGCCGGTCGCGATCATGACCTCGCCCCACGGCTGCCCCCACGGGAAGTGCCTCTACTGTCCCGGGGGACCGTCCTCGGAGTTCTCCTCGGCACAGTCCTACACCGGCGACGAGCCCGCCGCGGCCCGCGGCGTCCAGAACGACTACGACCCGTACGGCCAGGTGACGCTGCGGCTCCACCAGCTCCGGGAGATCGGCCACCCGGTGGACAAGGTCGAGCTCATCCTCATGGGCGGGACGATGACCGCCCGGAGCCACGACTACCAGGAGTGGTTCGTCAGGCGGGCGCTGGAGGCGATGAACGACTTCGACCCGGACTGCGAGCCCGCGCCCGCCGAGGACGAGTCCTTCCGGCCCGACCCCGAGTCGGTCGAGTTCCGCTATCTCGAGGACGTGAAGGCCGAAAACGAGACCGCCACGGTCCGCAACGTCGGCACGACCTTCGAGACCAAGCCCGACTGGTGTGACCCCGAGCAGATCGACCGGATGCTCGACCTCGGCGGCACGAAGGTCGAGGTCGGCGTCCAGACCACCTTCGAGCGGATCAACCGCGAGATGCACCGCGGCCACGGCGCCGGGGCCAGCCGGGACGCCAACCGGCGGCTGCGCGACGCCGGGTTCAAGGTCGGCTTCCACATGATGCCGGGCCAGCCGGGGATGTCCACGGAGATGTGCCTCGAGGACTTCCGGCGGATCTTCTCCGGGTCGGCCTGGAAGCCCGACTACCTCAAGATCTACCCGACGCTGGTGGTCCGGGACACCGCCACCTACGACATGTGGCACCGCGGCGAGTACGAGCCGCTGACCAACGACGAGGCCGCCGAGCTGGTCGCGGAGGTCAAGGACATGATCCCCCGGTACACCCGGCTGCAGCGCGTCCAGCGGGACATCCCCGCCGACCACATCGACGCGGGCGTCTGGAAGTCAAACCTCCGGCAGCTCGCCCGCGAGCGGATGGCCGACGACGGCCGGAGCTGCGAGTGCATCCGGTGTCGGGAGGCCGGCATGACCGACGAGTCCCCCGGGGACGTCGAGCTCGACGTCCTGACCTACGAGGCCTGCGGCGGCACCGAGCACTTCGTCTCGATCGAGGACTTCGACCGGGACGTCCTGGTCGGATTCTGCCGGCTCCGGTTCCCTGACGACCCCGTCCGGCGGGAGCTGGCCGACGCCGCCGTGGTCCGGGAGCTGCACGTGTACGGCTCGGAGGTCGGCGTCGGCAGCGCCGCGCCGGATGCCGCCGGCAGCCACCAGCACCGTGGCCACGGGCGACGGCTCCTCGGGGCGGCTGAGGACCTCGCCCGCGAGGCCGGTTACGGGAAGCTCTCGGTCATCTCGGGCGTCGGCGTCCGGCGGTACTACCGCGAGAAGCTGGGCTACTACCAGGACGGGCCGTACGTGAGCACCACGCTGTAGGGCCTCGCCGTCGCGACAGGTTGATGGCCGGCGGCCACCGACGCGGGGTATGCGCTGGCGGTGCGTCGAGTGCGGGCGGGTCCGCGAGTCCGACGGAGGAACCTGCGACTGCGGGAGCGAGTCGTTCGAGCGGCTGGTCGTGCAGGTCTCGAAGCGCTGCACCACCTGCGGCGAGACCGTCCCCGAGCACGTCACCACCTGTCCGGAGTGTGGCTTCACCGGCTTCGAGACCCTCGCCGGCGAGGGGACCGAGGTCGACGAGCGGTCCTACCTCGAGTGGCGGTGCGCCTCGTGCGGTCGCGCCCACCCCAAGCACAACCCGCCGTGCTCGCGGTGTGGCCACGAGACCCTCGAGCGCCACCGGGTCGAGGGCGGCGACGTGGCCGTCGACGACGTCGTCGACGAGTACTTCGACGACGAGTCGTACCTCCCCGGCGTCGACCGCGTCACCGTCGCCGGCGTCGCCCTCGTCGCGGTCGTGCTGGTCCTCATCTGGGCGTTCGTCCCGGGCGCGGCGCTGCCCGGCACCGGCGGCCCCTGGGTCGCCGGCGTGAACGAGTCGACGCTCGACGCGGAACTCGTCGCCGGGATGAACGCCGAGCGCACCGCCGCCGACCGCGCGGCCGTCGAGCGGGCCGTCGCCCTCGCCGACGCGGCGGCCGACCTCGCGGGCGAGGCCGCGGCGGGCGAG
>CAYWNQ010000068.1:0-9829 GCA_964459695.1 uncultured Halobacteriales archaeon
CGTCGAGGTCCTCCTGGGCGGCCTCCTCGCCGATCTTGGGCACCGAGCCCGCGCCGCGACCCCCGGTCCGGTCGCGACCGATGAGGATCTTGGTGTCGGCCTCGACCTCGTTGGCGAGATGCTGGGCGTCGGTGTTGGCGGCCACCAGCTTCGCGCCGTGGATGCCCTCCTCGTGCATCCGGTTTATCGTGTTGCCGCCGGCGCCGCCGCAGCCGACCACGGTGATCTGGGTCTCGAGGTCGTCCACCACGTCGGCGAGCTCCTCGTCGGTCACCGTGCCGGAGGTCTCCGGCGACGGGTCGGCCCCGTTCCCCGACGGGGCGCTGCCATCCTCCCTGTCCTCTTCGGCCTCGTCAATGGCCTCTTCGATGATCGAGTCCATCTCGCTCGCAAGGTCGCGCATACGAATAATGTATCTTTCCCCGATGTCTGACACCCGTCAGACGATCCGGGCGCCCGTTCGCGTATTTCGGGTTGAATCCGGCCGGACATACCAGAATTCCTAGCTAGTCACGCCCCCTCACAGCGGGTACCGCACCTCGCGCGCGCTCCGCACCTCGCCGGGCTCGACGACCCGCCCCCCTACCTCGACGGACTCGCCGGCCGAGAGGCGCCCGAACGCCGGGCCCTCCGGCACGCCGAGCTCCCGGGCCAGCTCGGGGTCGAAGGCGGTCTCCCGGGCCACGACCGCCTCCGCCCCGATGGTCACCTGGTCGAACCGCCCGCGGAGGACGTCGGCCAGCGCCGCGACGACGGCCCGGCGGTCGGTCCCCGGGGCGAGCGCCACCGGTCCCGCGACGCGGCTGCCACCCTCGGTCGTCCGGTAGGCCACCGCACGCCCGTGGACCGCCGCCAGCGCGGCCTCGCGGTCCTGACCGACGGCGTCGTCCAGTAGCTCGGCGGGCAGCTCGACCACCCGGTAGTCGCCGTCGTGGCCCGCCGCGGGCGCCCCGAACCGCAACCCCGCCTCGACCGGCACCAGGTCGGCCTCCAGGGCGGCGACGAGGTCGAGTGCCACGCCCGTCGTCTCGCGGAGCCACGTCTCGGTCACAACCTCGTGACCGAGATCGGCGACCACCTCCCGGACTCGCGGGTGGTCGCCGTCGACCAGCGCCCGGTCGGCACCCGACCGGGCGAACAGCGCCTCGACCACCTCGCGGTGTTCGCGGGGGTCGCCCAGCGCCTCGAGCGCCCAGTCGGCGGCGACGTGGCCGACCGCCCAGTCGGTCTCCCGGACCACCCGCTCGAACCGCGGGACGTAGTGGCCGCCGCCGAACCCGACGAGGCTCCGCTCGCGACCGGGCTCGACGCCCCGGAGCGCCAGTATCGCCCGGGCGACGGCCCGCGCCGCGTCGGGGTCGCCCCACTGGGCCTCGGCGCTGCCCACCTCGACGAATAGCGACGGGCAGCCGACCCGGGAGGGGCCGTGGTGGGTGCACTCAAGGCCGATGTCGTAGTCCGAGGGGGCGACCTCGTCGAACCGCGAAAGCACCGCCGACAGCGCGTTCGGCGCCGCCGCCGGGACCTCGTTGGCAGCGCCGCCGAACTCCGCCGGGCCGACGTTGCCCGGGGTGTGGGCCGTCAGCAGCGGCCCGGTGTCGCCGGCGTGCCGGGAGGCGAAGACCAGCAGGTCCGGGTCCTCGAACGCCGCGGCCACGCCCGACAGCTCGAGGTGCAACCCGTCGAAGGTCCGCAGCTCCGCGTCCGGCAGCCGGTGGACCGTTCCGCCCCCGTCCGCCGGCGGGCGGTCGTCGTCGGTCCGGGCGGTCCAGTCCGCCAGCGACAGGAGGTGGTCGCCGACGTGCGTCGAAGCCTCGTCGGCCCGCGACACGACCACGGCGAGCGTCGCCATCGCCCGCCGTTGGCCCGGGCCCGCCATAGTGGATTCGATATCGCGGTAACCGGTTCACGGGCCGCCACTGGCAGTGGATCCGCTCCCACGGCCCGCCGTACTTTGTGCCCCCCGTCCGAACGGGCTCGCATGCCCAGCGAACCGCGGTTCGAGCTGTACGAGGACAGCGCGGGGGAGTGGCGGTGGCGACTCGTCGTCGCCAACGGCAACATCATCGCCGACAGCGGCGAGGGGTACCGCTCGAAGCAGGGCGCCCGGCGGGGCATCGAGAGCGTCAAGCGCAGCGCCCCGGCGGCCGAGGTCGAGCTGCTGGACTGACCGACGGCGTTCTACCGGCGTTCTCCCCGATAACATGGCGTATGGGGCGTCTGCCGCCGGATTCGTCCGGCACCCGCTCACCGAGAGATACACCGGGTTCAGGGCCGCTCGCTTCCGATATCGACACGCAGCCCCGAAACTTGTGGATTAAGTGGCCGTGTCTCGTTGGTCGGGCCAACGCGGAGACGACCCGATGCTCACGACAGGAGGTCCCCCCGAGACGACGACCGGTCGGCCGGGTCCGGCCCGGAGGTACCCATGAGACGGCAGTCGCTGGCCGCGCTCGGAGCGGCGGTGGCCATGACCGTGCCGTGGCTGGTCGCCTGGCTCGCGTCCTCGGTGCTGCCGTGGCTCGCCGACGTCGCCGGCGTGGCCTACACCGTGCCGGCGGTCTTCGAGTTCTCGACCGGCGTGACGGTGCTCGTGAGCGGCCTGGCGGTCCTCGGGGCGTCGTTCCTGCTTGCCTGGGGCGCCGAGACCGCCGAGAAGGACGTACCGCGGGCGTTCGCCATCGCCGTCCTGGCGGTGCTGGCGGTCGCCCCCGAGTACGCCGTCGACGCGCTGTACGCGTTCAACGCCGGGAAGTACGCGGGGACGCCCGCCGGCGTCGAAGCGGGCAACCTCGCGGTCGCCAACATGACCGGAGCGAACCGCATCCTCATCGGCATCGGGTGGGCCGGCATCGCGCTGTTCACGGTGTACCGCGCGGGCTCGAAGGACGACCCCTCCGTCGAGGAGCGGTCCGGCTGGCTCGCCGACAGGGTGACCCTCGACCGGGAGATCGGCCTGGAGGTCACCTTTCTGCTGGCCGCTACCGTCTGGGCGTTCCTCGTCCCGCTGAACGGCGGCATCGACGTCATCGACTTCGCCGTCCTCGTCGGCCTCTACGTCGCCTACATCCTCGTCGTCCTCCGGGGCGACGTCGACCCCCACGAGGAGCACGTCGGCGTGCCCGCCTACCTCCAGCAGTTCCCCCGGCCCAGCAGGGTGGCCAGCGTGCTGATCCTGTTCGCCTACTCCGGGCTGCTGATCTTCACCGCCGTCGAGCCGTTCGCCCACGGGCTCGAGGCCATCGGCCAGGACGTCGGCGTCCCCTCGTTCTTCATGATCCAGTGGATCGCGCCGCTGGCTTCGGAGTCGCCGGAGCTCATCGTCGTCATCTACCTGGTCAACAAGGCCCGCTCGACCGCCGGGTTCAACGCGCTCATCTCCTCGAAGCTCAACCAGTGGACGCTGCTCATCGGGACGCTCGTGGTCGTCTACTCGATCGCCCTCGGCCGGTACGGGGCGCTGCCGTTCGACGCCAAGCAGAGCGCCGAGATCTGGCTGACCGCCGCCCAGTCGTTCTTCGCGCTGTCGATACTGGTGAACTTCGAGATCTCCGTCCGCGAGGCGGTCGCGTTGCTCGTACTGTTCGCCTCCCAGGTCGGCCTGGAGTTCCTGCTCATCCAGGGCGTCATCGAGATCGGCGTGACGAGCTACCAGCTCCTGCTGGGATTCACCGCCGTCTACATGGTGCTGGGCACGGTGCTGTTCGTCGACCGCCGGCGGTCGCTCGCGGGGCTGCTCGAGCGGACCGCCGGGACCATCAGGGTCGCGTTCGGCCGGGAGGCCGACCGGGCCCCGGGGACGGGTGACTGACGATGCGCGACCGCCGAGTGGCTGACAGGGACGTGCGATAGCCGGTACCCGAACACGACCGTCAGTACGAGCCGGCGCCGACACCGCTTTGGGCCCCGGCCACCGAGGCCGGGGCATGGACGTCTACGGGCTCGTCGGCAACCCCGTCGGCCACTCGCTGTCGCCACCGATGCACGAGGCCGCCTACGACGCCCTGGGGCTCGAGGCCCGCTACGTCACCTTCGAGCCCGTCCGCGACGACCTGGCGGCGGCGGTCCGGGGTGCCGACGCCCTCGGCGTCGCCGGCCTGAACGTCACCGTCCCGTTCAAGCGTGACGTCTGCTCGCTGGTCGAGCCCGACCCCCTGGCGGCCCGCATCGGCGCCGTCAACACCGTCGACCTCGACGGCGAGCCCACCGGCCACAACACCGACGCCCGGGGCGCGACCCGGGCGCTGGCCGAGCACGGCGTCGCCCTGGACGGCACCGCGGTCGTCGTCGGCGCCGGCGGCGCCGGCCGGGCGGTCGCGTTCGGCCTCGCCGACGAGGGCGCCACCGTCAGGGTGGCCAACCGGACGGTCGAGCGCGCCACGGACCTGGCGACCGCCGTCGACGCCGCCAGCGGCCACCCCCTGGACGACGTCGGCGACCTGCTGGCCGACGCCGACGTGCTCGTCAACTGCACCACCGTCGGGATGGAGGAGGACGCGACGCCGGTCCCCGCCGGCGCGCTCCACGGCGACCTGGCCGTGCTCGACGCCGTCTACCGACCGCTGGAGACCCGGCTGCTGGCCGACGCCGCCGACGCCGGCGCCACGACGGTCGACGGGGCGTGGATGCTGCTGTACCAGGGCGTCGCCGCGCTCGAGCGCTGGACGGGCCGCGAGGCTCCGGTCGACGCGATGGACGCCGCCCTGCGTAGCCGACTTTAAGTGTCAGCCGGGCCTATCTCCACACCGCTATGGGAATCTTCGACACCATCAAGTCAGTGGTCATCGGCACCGACGAGAAGGACCGCACCAACCGGGACGCGAGCGTCACCGTCGAGCACGAGCCCGACGCCGGCTCGGAGGCCGCCGCCACGGGCACCGACGCGGAGCCCGCGGCAGCCGAGACGTCGGCGGCCGCCTCGACGGCGTCGATGACCGACGAGCCACCCGAGACGCCGGGCGACGACGAGGTGGCCGGGGCCGCCGAGCCGGCGGAGGCCGCCGGGCCCGAGACCCAGGTCGAGGACGCCGCGTCGGCCGGGGCCGACGCCGCCGAATCGGGGGCCGGGTCGGGTCTCGAGTCCGTCTCGGGCATCGGCGAGGCGTACGCCAACCGGCTCCGGGAGGCCGGCGTAGAGGACGTCGGGGCGCTGGCCGACGCCGACCCGGCCTCGCTCGCCGAGGCGACCGGCATCGGCGAGGCGCGCATCGAGCGCTGGCAGGAGCGCGCGAGCGAGGAGTAGCCATCGGTTCCGCGGATCGTTCGGCTGGTCGCGAAGGGGGCGAAACGACCCACGGGCGGGTCCCGCGTCCAGCGCCCCGGGGCGTTCCAGGCGGGGTGGTGTATCCCTCACGCACGAAGTAACGGTCAGCGGGCGGCCCAGGACGGAGTTACCCCTCCACGGCCACATCCGACCAGACCCGCCAGGCGAAACCGCAGACTGATTAGCCAGGCCGCCCTCTGCACCGGCGATGACCGCCGCCACCGGCACGCCGCGACCGACGCAGGGTGGTGACCGGCGGTGACCGTCCTGGTCGTGGACAACTACGACTCGTTCGCGTACAACCTCGTCCAGTACGTCGGCGAGGCGCTCGCCGACCTGGGCGCTGATCCCAGCGAGTCCGTCGTGGTGCGGCGCAACGACGCCATCGACGTCGAGGGGATCCGGGCGCTCGACCCCGACGGCATCGTGGTCTCCCCGGGGCCCGGGACGCCGGCGGAGGCCGGCGTGTCGGTGCCGGTGTTCGCGGAGCTGTCCTACCCGACGCTGGGGGTCTGCCTGGGTCACCAGGCGCTGTGTGCGGCCAACGGCGCCGACGTGGGCCACGCGCCCGCGGTCGTCCACGGGAAGGCCTCGACGGTGACCCACGACGGAGAGGGCGTGTTCGCCGGCCTGCCCGCCGAGCTCCGGGTCGGCCGGTACCACTCGCTGGCGGTCACGGGCGACCTGCCGGCGGCGCTGACCGAGACGGCCCGGACCGACGCCGACGGCGGCGTCGTGATGGGCGTCCGCCACGACGAGGAGCCCCACGTCGGCGTCCAGTTCCACCCCGAGTCCATCCTGACCGACGCGGGGGCGGCGATGGTCCGGAACTTCTGTGCGGACTGCACGGGGTGACCCGAGCGTGTACCACCTGAACGGGGAGCTGGTGGCCGACGACGAGGCGACCGTCAGCGTCCGCGACCGGGGGTTCCGGTACGGCGACGGCGCCTTCGAGACGCTGCGGGCCTACGGCGGGGAGGTGTTCGAGTGGGCGCGCCACCGCGACCGGCTGGTCGCCACCTGCGAGACGCTGGGCATGCCCGAGGCGGTGCCCGACGACCTCGCGCTCCGGGTCGCCGAGACCCTGGCGGCCAACGACCACGACGACGCCTACGTCCGCGTGACCGTCACCCGGGGCGTCCAGCCCGGCAAGCTGACGCCCCGCGAGGAGGTCGACCCGACGGTCGTCGTCGAGAGCCGGTCGCTGCCGCGCGGCGGCGTCGACGGCGAGCCCGTCTGGGACGACCACGCCGCCGTCCAGACCGTGGGCACCCGGCGCGTCCCCGACGCGGCGGTCCCCGCCGACGCCAAGACCTGCAACTACCTGAACGGCATCCTCGCCCGCCTGGAGCTCCGGCGGGCCGCCACCGACGCGTTCCGCGCCGACGAGGCGCTCGTCCGGGACGTCGACGACCACGTGATGGAGGGCGCCACCTCGAACCTGTTCTTCGTCGACGACGGGACCCTCAGGACGCCGGCGGCGGGCGACCTCCTCCCGGGCGTGACCCGGGCGGTCGTCCTGGAGCTGGCCGCCGGGGAGTCGTTCCCGGTCGAGACCGGCCGGTACGACGTCACCGACGTCCGCGAGGCCGACGAGGCGTTCCTCACCAACACCACCTGGGAGCTCCGGCCCGTCGAGAGCGTGGACAACATCGCCGTCGGCGACGGGCCCGTGACGCGGCTGCTGGCCCGGCTGTTCGACGAGCGGGTCGAGCAGACCTGCTACGACTGAGCCTCCACGTCGAGCGTCCCGGCCAGCAGCAGCGCCAGCGCCACCGGCAGCACGAACACCCCGATGGCGGCCTGCCAGGCGCCCAGCGCGACCAGGCAGAGTCCGCCCGCGGCGGCCACGACGGGCCGGTGGCGCACCACGCCGACGGCGCCGGCCACCGCCGCGGCGGCGATCAGGCCGAACAGCACCAGCCGGGTCCACCGGAACCCCGGTCGCGGGAGGTACCACGCCAGGACCACCAGGAGGCCGACCGCGGCGGCGACGGCGAGGCGGCGAGCGATCGTCCGCACGGGGGGCAGCGAGGCCATCGGCGGGCGTTGGAGGGGGAGAGTGAAAGGAGCGTCGTCCCGCCGAAGCGACGGATACACGGGCCGCCGGGCCCTGGACACCGCCGATGACCGACATCGAGGTCGAGGCCGTCGACGAGATGGCCGGGGCCGTCGGGACGGCCGCCCCGGAGTACGTGCTCTACGGCGGCAAGGGCGGCGTCGGCAAGACCACGATGGCCGCCGCGACCGCGCTGGCCAGTGCCCGCGACGGGGTGGCGACGCTGGCGGTCTCGACCGACCCGGCGCACTCGCTGTCGGACGTCCTGGAGACGCCGGTGCCGGCAGAACCCGCCCGGCTCCGGGAGGAGGTCCCGCTGTACGGCGCCGAGATCGACCCCGAGGCCGCCGGGGGCGAGCCGCTGGCCGGCGCCGACCTCGGCGGCCTGGAGGGGCTGCTCGGCGAGGGGGGACCCCTGGACGGCGGGGCGATGCCCGGCGCCGACGAGGCCGCGGCGATGCAGCTGCTGCTCGAGTACCTCGACGACGAGCGCTTCGACCGCGTCGTGGTCGACACCGCCCCGACGGGCCACACGCTCCGGCTGCTGGAGCTCCCCGAGGTGCTGGACACGATGGTGGGCCGGCTGGTACAGCTCCGCGAGCGCGTGGGCGGGATGCTGTCCGGGATGGGTGGCCCCTTCGGCGACGGCGAGGACGAGGGCGAGGCCGGGATGGCCGACCTGGAGGACCTCCGGGCCCGCGTCGAGCGGCTCCGGGCGGTGCTCCGGGACCCCGAGCGCACCGACTTCCGGGTCGTGATGGTGCCCGAGACGATGAGCGTCGCCGAGTCCGAGCGGCTGCTCGAGCGGCTGGCCGAGTTCGACATCCCGGTCGGCACGGTCGTCGTCAACCGGGTGATGCAGGACCTCGCCGAGGTCGCCGACGCCGACCCCGACTGGTTCGAGGCCCCCGACCTCGAGGGGTGTGCGTTCTGCCGGCGGCGCTGGGACGTCCAGCGAGAGGCGCTGGCCCGTGCCCAGGACGCCTTCAGGGACCACCGCGTCGAGCGTGTACCGCTGTTCGCCGAGGAGGTCCGCGGCGAGGAGATGCTGACGGTCGTCGCGGCCTGCCTGGACTGACCTACGTGGCCAGGTGCTCGGTGACGTCGGTGGCCGAGACCATCCCGACGTAGTCGTCGTCGACCACCGGGAGGTGCTGGACGCCCAGCGAGGTCATCATGGCGGCGGCCTCGCCGAGCCGCACCTTCGGCGGCACGGTCTCGACGGACTCGGTCATCACGTCGGCGACCCGCGTGTCGCCCGCGTCCTCGCCGGCGGCCACGGCGGCGAGCAGGTCGGTCTTGGTCACCAGCGACGGCGTCGCGGCCGTCACCACGAGCGCGCTCACGTCAGCCTCGACCATCTGCCGGGCGGCCTCGCGCACGGTTGCGTCGGGCGAGACCGTCAGCAGCGGCGTCGTCATCACGTCGCCGACGGTGGTCCGGTCCGTGTCCATACCGTCCCGAGGGCCGGACGCGGTATCGACCTTACGCTCCCCTCGAAAAAAGCGGTCAGCCGGTCAGTTCCCGCACCAGCCGGAACGCCAGGTCCTGGAGCGGCCCCGGGAGGTGCGATGCCAGGTCGACCCAGCCCGCGATGGGGCCGACGCCGTACCGCGGGTCCGGGTCCCGCGCCGCCGCGGCGTCGACGATCACGTCGGCGACCGCCGCGGGCGGCACCGCGAACGGGCTGTCGCCGCCCAGCAGCGTGGCGTCCTCCTGGAACGCGTAGAGGTCCTCGTAGGCGTCCGTCCGGGGCAGCCGGTCGAGCTCGGTCGCGACCCGGTCGCGGAACGACGTCTCGACCGGCCCGGGCTCGACGGTCACGACGTCGATCCCGAACGGCTCGACCTCCCGCCGGAGGGCGTCGCTCATCGCGTTCATCGCGGCCTTCGCCGCCGAGTAGGCGCCCATCCCCGGCACCACGACCCGGTGGGCCAGGCTCGAGACGTTGACGATGGTGCCGTCGCCCTGCTCGCGCATGTGGGGCAGCGCCGCGCGCGTCAGCCGGTGGGGCCCGAAGACGTTGACGTCGAACTGGCGGTGGAGCAGGTCGTCGGGGACGTCCTCCAGCGGTCCGTGCTGGCCGTAGCCCGCGTTGTTCACGACCGCGTCGATGCGGCCCTCCCGCTCGAGGACCTCCTCGACCACCGCCTCGATCTGGTCGCCGTCGGTGACGTCGAGTTCCAACCGCTCGCAGCCGGTCAGGTCCGCGACGTCGCCGGTGTCCCTGGCCGTGGCGAACACCTGCCACTCCTCGTCGGCGAACGCCGTCGCGGTGGCGTGGCCGATGCCCGACGAGCAGCCGGTGATCACGACCGTCTTGTCGTCCATGTCCCGGCGTGGTGTGGGCTCGTGTTTAGTGGTTCGGCTTCGCGAGACCGGCGCTGTTCAGATTAGCTCGTGGTGGATGCCAGTACCGCCAGGAAAGCCCCGGCTGGCTGCGGTCGCGCGACTCACGGCTCGCTTCGCTCGCCGTTCGCGCATTCGGCGGCGCTCGCTTCGCTCGC
>CAYWNQ010000069.1:0-9794 GCA_964459695.1 uncultured Halobacteriales archaeon
CCTCCTCGCCGCCCCGCCCGAAGACGAACGGGTCGCCGCCCTTCAGCCGGACGACGTCTTCGCCGGCCCGGGCCAGCTCGACGAGGCGCTCGTTGATCTCGGCCTGGGGCGTCCGCTCGCCGCCGGCGCGCGTCCCGACGTCCTCGCGCGTCTGCTCGGGGACGGACTCGAGGATGGCGGGGCCGGGGAGCTTGTCGTGGAGCACCCGGTCGGCTGCCCCCAGCAGGTCGTGGGCCCGGACGGTCAGCAGGCCGGGGTCGCCCGGGCCGGCGCCGACGAGGTAGACGGTGCCCTCCGCCGTCATCTGGCGGCCTCCCGGGCCTCGCTCACCAGCTCGGCGGCGCCCTCGTCGGCGAGGTCGGCGGCGAACTCCCGGGCAGCCGCCCGATGGCGCTCGACGGGCAGGTCCCGGGTTCCGTCGACCTCGCGCTCGCCGTCGCGGCCCAGCACGCGGGCGACGCAGTGGACGTACTCGCCCTGGAGGACGGCGTGGACCCCGAGAGGGGCGACGCAGCCCCCGCCGAGCTCCGCCAGGACGGTCCGCTCGACGGTGGTCTCGGCCCGCGTCCGGGGGTGGTCGACGGCGTCGTGGATGGCCTCGGCGGTCGGGCCGGCCCGGGCGGTCACCGCGATGGCGCCCTGTCCCGGCGCTGGCACGAACTCCTCGACGGGGAGGCGCTGGACGGCGAGGTCCTGGAGCAGCCCCGACCGCTCGAGGCCGGCCTCGGCGAGCACGATGGCGTCGTACTCGGTCTCCACCTCGCGCTCCAGGGCCCGGCGCTCGACCTCGCTCAGGTCGTCGAACCACACCCCGACGGACCGCTCGAAGGCGGGCTCGTCGGCGTCGTCGACCTCGCCCTCCGCCGGCGCGTCGGCCTCTCGCTCCTCGGCAGCCAGCCGGCGCTCGTGCTCGCGCTGGAGCGCCGGGGCCAGCAGCTTCTCGACCCGGGTGTCGACGTTGCCACGGAGGGGCTCGACGGTCAGGTCGCCCCGGGCGGCCAGCAGCTGGGCCCGGCGCCGCAGGCTCGAGGTCCCGACGGTCGCGCCCGCCGGCAGGTCAGCGAGGTCGGCGCCGTCGGGCGTGACCAGCACGTCGCCAGCCGGGCCGCGCCGGGGGACGCCGGCGACGACGAGGTCCTCGGGGAACTCCGTGGGCATGTCCTTCATCGAGTGGACGGCGGCGTCGACGGCCCCGTCGAGCACCTCCTCGTCCAGCGCCCGGACGAACGCGCCGGTCTTCCCGAGCCGGACGATGAGGTCCTCGCGGACCCGGTCGCCCGCCGTCTCGACCTCGACGAGCTCGACGTCCCGGCGGCGAGACCGGAGGGGCGCGGCCACGCTGTCGGCCTGCCGGCGCGCGAGGGCCGAGCCGCGGGTGGCGAGGCGCAGGTCGCTCATGGCCGGAGGTGGGCGCCGGGCGTTGAAACCTGTGTCGGACGCTGGCGGGCGGTTGCGGGGGCGCGGGTCGGGGCGGCTGGTGCGGTCGATGAACCGCATGTCGCGATAGGGAATCGCGTCGGTGGGCTGGCCGGCCGGAGTTTGCCGCTGAGCGGACCGGTGACATCACGCCCACCGACTGCACCGGACCCGGATTCGGCGTCGTGGCGGCGGCGCTGGCACTGGCTGGTGGGGCGCTCCTCGGACGCCGGTCCAGTCAGTGAGGCGTCGAGCGCGGGGCCTACCCGGCCGTCGCCTGGCTGTTCGACCCGGCACGCCCGGCCCACCAGGCCAGTCGACACGGCCCGCGACCGGAGGGTTCACTCCGAACCCGTCCGCAGGAAAACGACCACCTCGCGGTCGCCGACGTCGTCGAGTCGGTGGCGCTCGCCGCGGTAGTCCTCGCCGAGCCGGTCGACGGCCGCTATTTCGTCACACGCGTAAACTGTCACCAGTTTCGAGAAATTCGCTGCATTGACGGAGTTTCGTGTCCACGATGAATGGCTTTTGGGGCAGTTCCCTCCAGTGACCCACTATATCGCAGACGTGTCGAATTAGCTCAAGGGATCGAAGTTCCGCCAGACCAGTCTGAAACGACTGGAGTCATACGTCGGTATGAGCATTGTTGCGTTCCATGAACCGATATCTATAGCCACTGACAATACCGCGAGTAGTGAAATATACGCCAATCACGGTGAAAAGTAAAAATGCCACCCAGGCGTTTGCATATGGCCCACACCGTCCACTATATATGATGGCATAGTTATTTCCTATATGCAATGCAGGATTGCCTTGATATCCACAGGCGAAGTGAGGTGGAAGCAATGATTGGATATTGCCAAATGCGATCCACAGGAGTAACACACCCATGACGAGGTACAGAACTGCTACCACGGTTCTCAGTACGTCCCCCATCGATTCACCTCCACCGTCGATCGTATAAATCATATATCGTATATCCCTGGGGGCCATAGTTGAATGGCGACAGGTTTCTGTCGCAACATTCCCATCCTGAAATGGAACCCAGTGCGTAGTAATCGCCACTTCCATCAGGATATTCGGCAAATGTGAGCGCCCCGCTGTCACCGTTCTGTACGTGGTTCATATTATCTTCCCAGTATCTGATTTGATCACGCTGGGAATCTCCACATACCGATTGCCCACTCATGTCGGTATCCCACGTAAGAACACCCATTTCACGGTGGCAACTTCCTCCTCCATACATTTTTGTTGCTTGTTGATTCCGATACGTTTCATATATTTTCTCTAACCCTTCGAGACTCACGGTGTCAAGGATGGTATACCCAGGATGTGGTGCTTGAGGACTCCTATTCTGGTCGCTCGTTACTTGACTATTTGCTCTAGAAATGAATGCAATATCTCTTGATGTATCTAAGCCATCCCCCTCCCCAAACTGGTATATACAATCACTTTGCCCGTCTGGCGCGTGGTTTACAACGTCGCCTTGAGCTGCACAATCATCGTTGAAGCAGTGAGCAGCAGTTGTCCATCCCACCCAATTGAAGCCATCCTCTAACATACGTGGAGAGTTCGTACAGAACTGGTCTACAACATCGCAATCCTGGCCCCCAGGGAACTTCCCTTCTGATTCAGGCCAACAATCAGTCGTACAGGTTTGGTCTCCCCCGTCGTCATTGTATTCTTGCACAACCACCTCAACACCGTTTTTTTTTTCCTCGGGAATCTCGCCCCGACGTTCCCCAGCCTGCGGATGATCCTCGTCTATTGCAACACGGATATGGGGGTTTAGATTTTTCCTCACACCTGTTCGCCCGATCCATTTTATCCCATCTTTTCCAAAATGTCTGGATTTTATGCTTCTGTTGGCCTTTCTAGCCATTTGGTGCCATTCCAGCCAATCCCAATCAACCCGTTCCTTTGTATTCCCACCAATATCTATTGCTATGGTCACCTGGTCAGAATCTGCTGCCTTTACGTCTGACGCCGTCATGTTGGCTGCAACTGGAGCAGATAGACCCGCACCCGTGGCGAGTTTCATGACTCTGCGCCGGGTAAGCTTAGTACCGTCGCGCTTTGTGATGTCCGATAACGAATCACGCATAGAACCATCCCTCAATTCAACGCCATATAAAAATGCCGGACTTCTAACATGTATCACCTTTTGTATAAATCACCCACTTTATTAATTATAGTTGTATCTTTGGATATGTAATAAAGGGCCCCTATCGAGTTTTTGAATTCCGATACGACACCCGACGGTGCGGGTGAGCGTGCCAGTATATAATTCTATTGTCATTTATACCATCCACGTTTCTTGAGGTTTGGATCCGGTATGGAGCTATACAGCTCCGAGGAATCGATCTTAACGACACTCAGCGTCGCTCTGGCGAGGTTTGAGAATACCGCACTCATCACGCGGGCTTCCCGGCCCGGAGGTCAGGTTTTCGCCAGTAGCTCCAGACTCCGAGTCCACCGGGGCCGAGGCTGGCAGGCTGCAGAGGTCCGGCTCGTCGGTGCCGCCCCGCCCGCCACGACAGCCCATGCCGTGCCGGGTTCTCCCGGCAGAGCCGCCGCTGTCCGGTGTGAACCCGTTCCAGAAGATATTTGAGAACTTATCGGCGCGGATTTATATGGCCATTCCAGGTGGTACCGAGGTCCTGATCGGTACCGTCGTCGTCCTGCTCCCGATCGTCGCCCTCGTGGCGGGGTTCCTCCTGAAGTGGGTCCGGGAGGGCCACGAGGGAACGGCCGACGACGGCGAGCCCGGATCCTGAGGACCGCGTACCGCGATCAGCCGTCCTCCGACCGCAGGAAAACGACCACCTCGCGGTCGCCGACGTCGTCGAGTCGGTGGCGCTCGCCGCGGTAGTCCTCGCCGAGCCGGTCGGCGGTCGCCTCGCGCGCGTCCGGCGTCGTCACCGTCTTGTCGTGGCACCGCCGGCGTCCCGGCCAGATGCAGTCCATCACCGCCTGCCGCCTGGACAGCGCCCGCCACGGACCTGCGGACGCTCGACCCCGGGCGGTGTCGGAGGGACGGCACGACCTGCCGGCGGCCTCACTGGACCGCGGAGCTTGCGGCCCGGGTTAGCAGGACGACCGCGACGACGCCGAACAGGAGGTCGAGTACCAGCAGGACGGCGAGGGCGGGCACGACCGCGTTCCAGACACCGCCGAACGCGGTCACCTCGACGACGGTCATCACGTCCTGGCCGAGCATGATGGACCGGACCGCGTCGACGCCGTAGGTGATCGGGTTGACCGCCGCGACCGTCTGGATCCACCCGGGGAGGATGCTGACGGGGAGGAACGCGCTCGAGACGAACAGCAGCGGGAACTGCAGCAGGTTCGCGCCGATGATGGTGGACTCCTGGTCGCGGGTGACGATGGCGACGACGTTCGAGAACGCCGTGAACCAGACCGCGAACACCACGGTGATGGCGAGGATGGCCAGGACCCCGAGGACGCCGGTCTCCACGAACGAGCCCGGTGCGCTCCCGGTGTCGAGCCACAGCAGGACGAACCCGAGGGCCAGGATGATACAGGTCTGGACGACGATGCGGACGACCTCCGACAGCGCCTTCCCGAGGAAGACCGCACCGCGGCTGATCGGCGAGACGAGCATCTTCTCGAACATGCCGTTCTCCATGTCGTCGACCAGGCCGATGCCGGAGCCTGCCCCCGCCACGAGCGCCGACTGCACGACGATGGCGGGCGTGAGGTAGGTGACGTAGCTGACGTCCTGGCCGAGGGCCTCCGTCAGGGCCCCGCCGGTTATCTGGCCGAACACCTCGGTGAACAGCACGAGGAAGATGATCGGCTGGACGACCGACGACACGACGACGAAGGGGTTGCGCGTCGTCTTGACGAGCCAGCGCTTCAGGACGATCCACAGGTCGACGCCGAACCCGTTGCCGGTCGCCAGCTGGCCGCGTCCCGTGCCGGCGTCCTCCGTCGGCGCGCTCATCGACCCGCCCCCGTGTCGGCGAGGCCACCCGCGACGGCGTCGTCCCCGTCGGTCGTCGGCTCGCCCGTGATCGCGAGGAACACGTCGTCGAGCGTCGGCGACCGGACGTCGAAGCCGGTGACCGCCAGGCCGGCCTCCCGGAGCGCCACGATGAGGTCCGGTCCCGCCCGCCGGGCGTTCTCGGAGGTGACGGTGAGCACGTCGTCGGCGCCGGAGACGGTGCCGTCCTCGAACGCGTCGGCGTCGCGGGCGACCTGCTCGGCGCGGCGCAGCTCCTCGTCGGTCGGATCGTCGAGCACGATGTCCAGGACGTCGCCGCCGACCCGTGACTTCAGGGCGTCCGGAGCGTCGGTCGCGACGATGTCGCCGGCCTGGATCACCGAGAGGCGGTCGCAGAGCTGGTCGGCCTCCTCGAGGTACTGGGTCGTGAGGAAGATGGTCGTGCCGCGGTCGTTGATGGCCCGGAAGTAGTCCCAGAGCCGGTTGCGGGCCTTCGGGTCCAGCCCGGTAGTCGGCTCGTCCAGGAACACCAGCGGGGGCCGATGGACCAGCGCCGTCGCCGCGTCCAGGCGCTTTTTCATGCCGCCGGAGTACTCCTTGGCGCGCCGGTCGGCGGCGTCGGCCAGCCCCACGAGGTCGAGCAGTTCGCCGATCCGCTCGTCGCGCCCCCCGCGCGGGACGCCGTAGGCCTCGCAGGCGAACCGCACGTTCTCGGCGCCGGTGAGCTCCGGGTCGATGCTCGTCTCCTGGGACATGTAGCCGATGGACTGCCGGACCTTCCGGGCCTCGGTGGTGACGTCGAAGCCGTTGACGGCGACCTCGCCGCCCGTCGGCGACAGCAGCGTCGCCAGCACCTTGATGGTCGTGGTCTTGCCCGCGCCGTTGGGGCCCAGGAACCCGAAGAACTCGCCCTGCGGGACCGTCAGGTCGATGCCGGTCACGGCCTCGGTCCCGTCGGAGTAGGTCACCTCGAGGTCCCGGACCGACACCGCCGGGGGCCCGGAGTCGTCGGCCACGTCGGCGTCTGACCGGTGGCCGTCACCTGCGGCACGCTCGTCGCGGTCCGCCGCTCGCCGGGTCATACCCGCTCCGAGGAGCCCCGGGGACAAATACGGTCGACTTCGAGGTCGCCCTGCCGCGACAGTGATCGGGTGACGGGCCGCTCGATCAGCCAGCATTGGACATCAACCGGCAGGGGCGGGACAGAACGGGGCGGGGGTTTCCGGCTGTACTCCTAGGGTCAAGCACGAGTAGCGGTCGGCGGTGGCGGTGGCGAAGGCGGTCCGAGCCACTCCTGCCGTCGAGCAAGCGGGGGCCTTCCCGGCGGTAGTGATAGAACGGTCCTACACTGAACAACGCCCTGCCGGCGTGCCGGCGACACGACGCCGTTGACCCACGCGACGACGACCCGGGGACCCACCCGAGAACGCCTACGCGGGTTCCTCGCGGCGCTCCTCGATGAGGTCCCGCAGCTCGTCGGCGTCCACCACGGCCTCCAGCTCCTCGCGCTCGACCAGCGCCGTGCCCTCGACGGCGTCCCGGCTGGCCTCGTCGACCACGTACATCGAGCGCGTCCGGGTCACCCGACCGACCGAGGACATGATGCGGGCGCGCTTCTCGGCGGTGCGGTCGAACTCCGAGTTGCCGGTCAGCAGGTCCTGGCCGGCCTCGCGCTGGTCCTCGCCGACGGCGGTGAACGGCGCGCGCTGGGTCGGGTGGTGGGTGTAGCCGACGCGGGCGAACACCGCGACGATGGGCCCGTCGTCGGGGGCGGCGTCGGGCTCGTCGAGGTCCGGGTCGGCGTCGCGGGCGTCCTCGGCGCCCTCCAGCACGTCGACGGGCGAGGTGAGCGCCTCGTCGAACAGCTCCTCGAGCTCGGTGGCCACCTCGACGGAGGCGTTCATGCCGTCCTCGTACTTCGAGACGGTGCGGCGGGACACCCCGAGCTCGCTGGCGAGCCGGCCCAGCGACCAGTCGCGGTCCTCGCGGGCGTCGGCCAGGACCTCGCCGTCGATGTTGACGTAGAGGCCGCCGGGAGCGGCGTAGATCAGCGGGGGCACCTCCTCGACGAACAGCTCCATGGCGGTGTCCGGCGAGAGGACGGGGACGCCGTGGCGGAAGTACACCACGCCGGGCTTGAGGTCCTCGTCGCGGGTCCGGAGGCCGACCACGAGCGGCGTCGCCCGGAGGTACTCCCCCAGCCGGCGCATCTCGGTGCCCGTCCGGCCGTCGAAGGCGTCGATGTTGGCCAGGATCTTGACCAGCAGGACGTCGTCGTCCCGGCGGGCGGCGACGTCGAAGCTCTTGGGCCGGACCGCACACCGGTCGCTGACGAGGAAGCCCGCGTCCTCGAGCATGGCGGTCACGTTGCCGACCAGGGCGCTCCGGGACATGTCCGTGGATAAGTCATCCACCGGATAAATGCGTTGTGGCGGGCATGCACGGTGCCCTCCCCCGGTTCGCGGGCTACGGGGCCGGAAGACTTATGTACCGAAACCCAGTTGCCGGCCCCCCGCGTAGCCGCAGCCAGTGACCGTCATCGGCATCGACGACACCGACTCCCGCGAGCGCGGGATGTGCACGACGTGGGTCGCCGCCCGGCTGGCCGCCGCGCTGGGCGATGCCGCCGTCGGGCGACCCCTCCTGGTGCGACTCAACCCCGCAGTCGAGCACAAGACCCGGGGTAACGCCGCGCTGGCGGTGCGGGCCGACGCGCCGGTCGAGCGGTGCCTGGCGCTGGTCGACGAGGCCCTGGACGCCGCCGAGACCGCCGACCCGGCCACGAACCCCGGCGCCGTGGTCGCGCCCGGAGACCCTGGCGACGTCCCCGGCGATGTCGCCGACTTCGCCCGGCGGGCCCTCCGCGAGCACCTCGCCGTCGAGGCGGCGGTCGACCTGGCCGACCGGGCCGGCTACCGCACGGTCGCCCGCGGGAACGGGCGCGGCCGCGTCGGCGCGCTGGCCGCCGTCGGCGCCCGCCGGGCGTTCGACGAGTGGACCTACGAGCGCATCGCCTACCGCGAGCGCGGGCGGTGGGGCACGCCCCGGTCGGTCGACCGCGAATCGGTGGTCGCCGCCGCCGACGCGGGCTACCCCGCGGTGTGGGACACCGTCGACCGGGGCGAGGGCACCGCGGTCTGCGTGCCGCGGACGCCGGGGCCGGTGCTGTACGGCGTCAGGGGCGACGACCCCGCGGCGGTCCGCGAGGTCGCCGACGCCGTCGAGAGCGAGCCGGTGGCTGCAGCGACCACGTTCCGGACCAACCAGGGCACCGACGCCCACCTCGCGCCCGGGACCGTCGGCGACCTGCGAGACGGCCGGTCCTACCGGGTCGACGGCCGGGTCGCCACCGCGCCCGAGACCCGCGAGGGCGGCCACGTGTTCCTCGGGCTGGCCGACGGCGACGCGCGGGTCGACTGCGCCGCCTTCGAGCCCACCAAGCGGTTCCGGGACCGAGTGCGGGCGCTCCGGGTCGGCGACCGCGTCACGGCCTGCGGCGAGGTGAGCGACGGCACCCTGAAGCTCGAGAAGTTCGCCGTCCGGGAGCTGGTGGCGACCGAGCGGGTGACCCCGGACTGCCCCGACTGCGGGCGGTCGATGGGGTCGGCGGGCGCCGACCAGGGCTACCGGTGCCGCGCGTGCGACACGGCGGCCCCGGGGAAGGTCGAGCGGCCGCTGGACCGGGACCTGGAGGAGGGCTGGTACGAGGTGCCGCCGGTGGCACGGCGCCACGTCGCCCGGCCGCTGGTTCGCGGGGGGTTCGACGCCCCGGTCCACCCGGAGCGCTAGGTCTTCAGGCCGCTGCCCGTCAGCGCCACGACCACGTCGTCGGCGGGCTCGAGGACGCCGCGCTCGCGGAACGCCGCGAGCCCCGCCACCCCGATGGCGCCGGTGGGCTCGACATCGAGCCCCGCCCGCGCGAGCGCCGCCCGGGCGTGCTCGGTGGCCGGGCCGTCGACGGCGACCACGTCCCCGCCGGTGTCCGCGACGGCGGTGCGGATCTGTTCGCCCCTGACCGGCTCGCGGATGTGGACGCCGTCGGCGACGTCGTTGCCGGGCGTGGCCCCGTCGTGACCCGCCGCCTCGACGCCGTGCAGCGCCGCGACGACCGGCGCGCAGCCGGCGGCCTGGACCCCGAGCAGCCGGGGGACGCGGTCGGTCCAGCCCGCCGCCGCCAGCGTCCGGAACCCCCGGTGGGCGCCCAGCAACAGCGTCCCGTGGCCCACCGGCGTCACGACGGCGTCTGGCACCGTCCAGTCGCGCTGGGCCGCGATCTCGTGGGCGACGGTGGCGGTGCCCGCGAGGAACGCCGGGTTCCAGGCGTGGCTGGCGTACCAGCCCTCGCCGGCCGCGACAGCGTCGACGCAGGCGTCGGTGACGGCCCGCCGGTCGCCCTCGACGCGGACCAGGT
>CAYWNQ010000070.1:0-9785 GCA_964459695.1 uncultured Halobacteriales archaeon
CAGCTTGGTCCGAAGCCAAGTACTCTGTCCAGACTGAGCTAAGCGCCCTCGCCCGGCCTACCCCCGTGCGCCGCTTAAGTCCCGTGGTTCCACTCACTCCAGCGCCACGGCGAGCCCCTCGCCGGCCCGCTCGAACGGGGTGTCGAACGCCGACGAGCGCTCGCGCATCGTCTCGCGGCACCACCGCGCGACCTCGCCCCCGGCAGCCGAGACCGCACAGTCGCCGATCTCGGTCGGCGTCAGTTCGAGCCGCGTCGGCGTGCCGCCCTCGACCGTCAGTTCGAACAGGAAGCTCCGGTCGTTCCGGAGCTCCGGGTCCACCGCGTAGTCGTCGACGAAGTCCCCGGTGTCGTAGAGGATGGGTCGGCCCTCGTACACCTCGACGCCCTGGAAGACGTGGGCGCTGTGGCCGTGGACGACGTCGACGCCGGCCTCGACGAGCCACCGGGCGAACGCGCGGAACGCCGGCGGCGGGGAGTGCCGCATGTTGGGTCCCCAGTGCAGCGAGGCGACGACGAGGTCGACGTCCGTCAGCGCGTCCAGCGCCTCCTCGACGACGGCCCAGGTCCCGGGGTCCTCGTGATCGATCTCGACGTGGGCGGTGCCCGGCGAGTCCGGCCCGGCGGCGTACTCCGGCGTGTTGTCCGTCAGCGAGACGAGTCCGACCGCCAGCCCGTCGACCTCGAACCGCGCCGGCGTTCGGGCCGCCTCGACGTCGAGACCGGCGCCGGCGTGGGGGATGGCGGCGCCCTCGAGCGCGTCCAGGGTGTCGGACAGCGCCGGCTCCTCGAAGTCCAGTACGTGGTTGTTCGCCAGCGCGACGCCGGAGACGCCGGCGGCCAAAAGCGCCGGGACGGCCCAGCCCGGGTCCGCGCGGAAGTGGAACGGGCGGTCGGTGCGGCGCCAGGGCCGCCCGCGGGTCGAGAGGCAGCACTCGAGGTTGACGACGAGGCCGTCCAGCGCACGGAGCCGGGGGAGCACGTCGCCCCAGACGGCCTCGGGCGGGCGGGACCGCTGGCGCTCGTCGACGGTGCGCCCGAGCATCACGTCGCCCGCGAACCCGAGCGTGACCATGGGCGGCAATAGCACGCCGAGGCACAAAGCCGCGCCGGCGCGGGCGCCATCGTGTCGCTTATGCCGGGCCCGGCGGCATCGGGGGCCATGCGACGGGTCCGGGGCCTGGTCGAGCTCACGCGGCCGACCAACAGCCTCGCAGCCGGGCTGTTGACGCTCCTGGGCGCCTTCGTGGCCGGCGTCGGCGGGGGCCAGGCCGGCCTCCTGGTCGCCACGGGACCGTGGGTCCGGGCCGGGCTGGCGGTCGCGGCGACGGTGCTGGCCACCGGCGCGGGCAACGCCGTCAACGACTACTTCGACCGGGAGATCGACCGCGTCAACGCCCCGGAGCGGCCCATCCCCCGCGGCGCGGTGGCCCCGCGGACCGCGCTGGCGTTCGCGGCGACGCTGTTCGCGCTCGCAGTCGCGCTCGCGCTGGCGCTGCCGCCGCTGGCGGTCGCCATCGCCGGCGTCAACCTGGTGGCGCTGGTGGCGTACACGGAGCTGTTCAAGGGCCTGCCGGGCGTCGGCAACCTGGTCGTCGCCTACCTCGGCGGCTCGACGTTCCTGTTCGGCGGCGCGGCGGTCGGCGGCGACCTGGCGACCGTGGCGGTGCTGTTCGCGCTGGCGGCGCTGGCGACGCTGGCCCGGGAGGTGGTCAAGGACGTCGAGGACGTCGCCGGCGACCGCGAGGAGGGCCTCCGGACGCTGCCCATCGCCGTCGGCGAGCGCCGGGCGCTGGCGGTGGCCGGGCTCGCGCTCGCGGTCGCCCTGCTGGCCAGCCCGCTGCCGGCCGTGGTCGGCACGTTCGGCGTCGCCTACCTCGCGGTCGTCCTCCCCGCCGACGCGGTGATGGCCCACGCGATGTGGGTCGCGCGCCGGGACGCGACCGCCGGCCAGACCCGGCTGAAGTACGGGATGTTCCTCGCGATGGTCGCGTTCGTCGTCGGCCGGCTCTGGGCCGTGGCCGGGCCCTGAGCGGATGGCCACCGTTCGCCGGCTCAACGCTTATCCCCGACGGCACCCACGTTCGACACATGGCAGTCGCAGACGAGGGCGAGGACGTCGAGGCCATCCTGGCGATGGACACCATCGCGGTCGTGGGCTGCTCGGCCACGCCGGGCAAGGCCGCCCACGGCGTCCCCCGCTACATGCGCGACCACGGCTACACGGTCGTCCCGGTCAACCCCAACGCCGAGGAGATCTTCGGCCGGGAGCCCTACGACACCCTGTCGGCGGTCGAGGAGACCGTCGACGTGGTGAACGTGTTCCGGCCGAGCGACGAGGTGGCCGGCATCGTCGACGAGGCGCTGGCCCGCGAGGACGTCCGGGCCATCTGGCTCCAGCTGGGCATCCGGGACGACGGGGCGGCGGAACGGGCCCGCGGGGCCGGCCTGCGGGTCGTCCAGGACCGCTGCATCAAGGTCGAGCACCGCCGCCGGCGGTGAGCTACCCCTCCCACTCCGCGAAGCTCCGGTAGAGTCCCTTCGAGAGGTAGCGCTCGCTGGAGTCGGGGAACACCGTCACGACCGACTCGTGGGGCACGTCGAGGGCGCCGTCGGCGATGCGTTCGGCGACGTCGCGGGCCGCCACCGACGCGGCGCCCGACGAGGAGGCGACCAGGTGGCCCTCCTCGGCGGCCAGCCGCTGCACCTCCGCGTGGGCCGCCTCGTCGGCGACCTGCCGGATCTCGTCGACGAGCTCGGGCTCGAACAGCTCGTTGGTCGCGGGGTCGTGGGTGCCGATGCCCTCGGTCTTGTACGCGGCCTCGGCGGGATCGTCCCCGGCGAAGCTGGCGTACAGCGACCCCTCGGGCTCGACGGCGCAGACGTGGGTGTCGGGCTCGCGCTCGCGGGCGTACCGGGCCAGGCCCATCAGCGTCCCGGCGGTGCCACAGCCGACGACGAGGGCGCCGACCTCCCCGTCGAGCGCGTCGTAGACCTCCGGGGCGGTCGTCTCGTAGTGGGCCTCGACGTTCAGCGGGTTCGAGAACTGCTGGGGCACCACGGCGTCGCCGAGCTCGTCGGCCAGCTCGTGGGCGCGCTCGATGGCGCCGGCCATCCCCTCGTCGGTCGGGGTGTTGATGACGTCCGCGCCGAGCGCGTCCATCAGCTGCTGCTTCTCGACGGAGAACCGCTCGGGGACGACGAACACCGCCCGGAGGTCGAGCTGGCCGGCGGCGACGGCGAACCCGATGCCCGTGTTGCCCGCCGTCGGCTCGACGACGGCGCCGCCGGGCTCGAGGTCGCCCCGCTCGAGCATCGCCTCGAGCATGTACCGGCCGATGCGGTCCTTCACCGACGCCCCGGGGTTGAACGTCTCGAGCTTCGCGTAGACGGGGACCTCGTCGGGTGTGGCCCGGACCGCGACGAGCGGCGTCTCGCCCACCGTCTCCAGCACCGACCCCAGCGGCTCCCGGTGGCTCGTCATGGCCCGGGCAAGTATTGCCTTCGCCAAAAAGGGGTCGATTCGCTCAGGCGGGCCCGTCGTCGCCCTCGCCGTCCGTGGACTCGACCTCCTCGACGGCGGCCTCGGTCACCACCGCGTCGACGTCGACGCCCGCCTCGCGGGCCAGGGCCTCCACCAGCGCGCGCTGGGTCGCCAGCTCTGACTCCAGGGACTCGACCCGCTCGCGGGTCTCCGCGAGGTCCTCCTGGGTGTCCTCGACCTTCCGGATGAGGTCGTTGACCTTCTCGTAGAGCTGCTCCGCCCTGTCGGATATCGTCTGGAGTTTCTTGGTGGCGTCGCCCAGGACCATGCCCGGTACGTCGGGCCCCGACACCGTGACCGTTTCGGAAGGCTTCAAGGCGAGGGCCGCCCGACGGGCCGCCATGGACGCCAGCCGCGCCGCACCCACCGTCGGCCTCCTCGCGTGCCTGGCGCTGCTCGGGGTTCTGTCGCTCCCGTACGGCGTCGCCTCGGTTCCGGCGGTGAACGCCTACTACGGGTCGGGCACGCTCCCGGCCATCGCCACCGGACTGTTCGCGCTGGTGGGGCTCATCGTGTTCGCCGCCGCGCGCCAGCGCCGCTCGGACCCGGCGCTGACCGCCGGTGCGGCGCTCGTGCTGGGCGCGTTCGCCTTCGTCACCGCCGCGGTGTGGGCCACCACGGTCCGGCCCGACGTGCTGGGGATCGACGCGGCGATCTTCGCCCAGCACCGGTGGGCCGTCGCCGGCGTCGCGGCGCTGTACCCCGCCGCTGCGGGCTGGTACGTCCGCGCGCTCGGGCTGGTCTGAGCCGGGGCTCAGTGGCGGCTCGACCGCAGGAATGTGAAGGTGGACTCCCGGGGTTGCCTGGGCCTCCCCGCACGGGGAGTCCCGCTTGCCTCCTCCACCCCGCGACCCTGCGGGCGGCAGCTGTCCGCGGGTCCGCTGCTCGCTTCCGCGCCTGGCGGGCTGCCCGCGGTTAACCACTCGCCGGCGCCCCTGCAGGCGCCGCGAACGTGGACCGCTGCCCTCGCAGGACGAGGCTTCGACGTTAGCTTGCGGGGCCCGTACTGGTCGGTCCAGACGCGCCCGGGTTTCGGCCCCCCTGATGACTATCTCGGGGTTCGTGGGCGGGGCCAAACCGCCCGGCCTCGTCCGTGTCGCCCTACCCCGGAAGGACGTAAGGGTCTTTCGGACTCCCCACCCCGCGAGTGGCCCGAGCCGTGGCCTCAGTCCTCGGTCGCCTCGGCGACCTCGGCCGGCGGCCCCGCCACCTCGACGCCGCCCGACAGCTCCCGCTGGGGGTACGGGATCTTGATGCCGGCCTCGTCGAACCGGTGCTTGACGGCGGTCACGTACTCCCCGCGGGTCTTCACCCAGTCCGCCCGCGAGGGGTTGTCGATCCAGATGCGGCTCTGGAGGCCGACGGAGGAGTCCGCCAGCTCGGTCAGCCGCACCGAGGGCTCGGGGTCGTCCATGATCTCGTCGTGGGCCGCCGCCTCCTCGAGGATGATGTCGGTCGCCGCCTCGATGTCGTCGTCGTAGCCGATGCCGAACACGAACTTGAGCCGGAGCTTGTCCTTGGCGACGGGGTTCTTGATGACGCCGCCGGTGAGCATGGAGTTGGGCACGGTCAGCAGCTCGTTGTCGAACGTCCGGACCCGCGTCACCCGCATCGAGATGTCCTCGACGATGCCGGCGTGGCCGTCCCACTCGATCCAGTCGCCGACCCGGAACGGCTTGTCAGTGTAGATGAACACCCCCGCGACGAAGTTGGCGATGACGTCCTGCATCGCGAACCCGATGGCCAGCGTCGCCGCAGCGGCAACCGCCGCCAGCGCGGTCAGGAAGCTGCCGAACCCGGCCATGCCGAAGGCGACCGCCACCGCGGCGAACCCGATGGCGGCGCCTGTGACCTTCCTCAGTGGGCCCCTGGCGTGGGCGTCGAGGCCCCGGCGGTCCATCGCCCGACCCAGCAGGGGGACCACCACGACCTTCCCGCCGAGGTAGACGGCGACGAACACCAGGACGAAGACGATGACCGCGGCCAGCGGGCCGGCGAACTCGCCGGGCATTCCCAGCCGCTGGAGCAGCTCCGTCACCGCCACCGTCGGGGTCTGCAGCGGCAACGTCATCGCGCGATCACTCCGGTGTGGCCGCGGGTCTCGACCACCTCGCCGTCGACGCGTGCGGCCAGGTCGGCCGCCAGCTCCTCGACGGAGGTCCCGCCGCGGGCCGCCCGGAGGAACTTCACCTTCACCAGGTCCCGGTCGCCGAGCTGGTCGTCGCACTCGTCGACCACCGGGTCGATGCCCGCCTTGCCCACCCACACCGTCACGTCGAGGTCGTGGGCCCGCTCGCGGAGGTCCTGCCGTTCCATGTCAGTCGCGTTCGGTCGCCCCCGATATGTAAGTTTTCGACCGCGAATCCGGCGGAACCCGCCGCGTCAGTCGTAGGGGTACCGCGCCTGGGCGCCGCAGTCACACGTCACGACGACGTGGCCGTCCCGGAGGCGCCATCGGGCGTTCTTGCCCGGCCGCAGGTAGGCGTCGCAGGCGTCGCAGCTGGACCGCCGGAGCCGCCGGGGCAGCCGCACCCGGTTGCGCTCGGCGACGCGGTGGGCCCGCCGGACGTACGACCGGGCGCGCTCGTCGTCGCAGTCGCCGGCGGCCTCGCGGGCCAGGTCGGCCAGCCGCTCGATTCGCTCCTCGGCAATGCCCATGGTGTCCCTCGTTGGTCCCGTGGTTTTTTAAATGCGCTGTCGTGGCCGTCCGGGGACTGCTCGTCCTCGGCACCCACCGATCGACAGCCTCGGAGTGACATCCGGAGCGGCCCGACGTGGCGACCGACTGCTCGGTCTGGACCGCCACCACCGAAGGGAAAGCCCCGAGACGGTAATCCCTGGTCAACCACGAGTGACGGTCTGCGGTTGCGGTGGCGGTTCCAGTGCAAACCGCTAGCGAGCGGACTGGGGAATTCCGGCGGTGTGGGGCTCACGCACGACGGGCGGTTAGGGGAATAGCCACGTCTCGCTGTCGAGCAGCCAGGAACCCGACGTGGCTGGAAAGCGCACCTGCATTCGCGGACGAGTCTACCGTCACGGTCCCGACGGCCGTCTTTGCCCACCGCCTACCGGAGTCCGCTAGGTTCAACACGCGACGCCGCGGAACCCAGGTACCGTACGCCCTACATGCGCGTCAGCCACTACTTCGAGTGGGAGCGGTTCATCACCGGCGGCCACGCCCAGTCGGTGGCCAACCAGCGCCAGGTGCTCGACGACCACGGCGTCGACTACACCACGGCGCCGGACCTCTCTGCGGACCTCCTCCACTGCAACAACATGGGCCCCCGGTCGGTGTGGTACGCCCGCCGGGCCCGGCGCCGGGGCGTCCCGGTCGTCGTCCACGCCCACCAGACCGCCGAGGACTTCCGGGACAGCTTCGCGCTGTCGAACGTCCTCGCCCGACCGATGCGGCCGTACCTCGAGTACGCCTACGGGCTGGCCGACCGGCTGGTCTGTCCCTCCGAGCACAACCGCGAGGTGGTGGCCGACTACGCCGACGTGGAGACGGCGGTGGTGTCGAACGGCTTCGACCCCGCGAAGCTCGCGGGCCACGACGACCCCGGGCTGCGCGAGACCTACCTCGACCGGTACGACCTCGAGCCGCCGGTGGTGTTCACGGTCGGGCACGTCATCCAGCGCAAGGGCCTGGACGCGTTCGTCGAGACCGCCCGGCGGCTGCCCGACGTCGACTTCGCGTGGTTCGGCTACCTGAACCCGACCGGCGGGCCGCTGGGACGGCTGCTCCGGAGCGGCGACGTCGGGCGCACCGTCGACGCCGCGCCCGACAACTGCACCTTCACCGGCTACGTCGAGGACATCGCCGGCGCCTACGCCGCCGGCGACGTGTTCTTCTTCCCGACCCACAACGAGAACGAGGGGATGGCGCTGCTGGAGGCGATGGCCACCGGCGCGCCGCCGGTTGTGCGGTCGATCCCCACCTACGAGTGGCTCGACGACGGCGAGACCTGCCTGAAGGCCGATTCGGTCGAGGGGTTCGTGGCGGCGCTGGAGGGGCTGCTCGCCGACCCCGCCGAGCGCGAGCGCCTCGGCGAGCGGGCCCGGGCCGCCGGCGAGCCGTACACGCTGTCGGCGGTCGGCGACGACCTCCTCGCCGTCTACGAGTCGGTGCTCCGGTCGAACCCAACCGATTAAGCGGCCCCGGCCGAACGCCCGCCCATGCTCTCCGTCGCCGCGTTCACCGACACCTACCTGCCGACGGTCAACGGCGTCACGTACACCGTCCGGACGTGGCGCGACCGGTGGGCGCGGCGCGGCGGCCGGATGGACGTCGTCTACCCCGACTCGAGCCACGAGCCCGACCCCGGCGAGCACCCCGTCCGCAGCGTGGAGTTCCCGTTCTACGAGGGGTTCCGGGTCGCCGCGCCACGGGTGCCCGACGGCGTCGACGGCGTCGACGTGGTCCACGCCCACACGCCGTTCCTGCTGGGGCTGGCCGGCCGGCGCCTCGCCCGGCGGCGGGACTGCCCGCTGGTGGCCTCCTACCACACGCCGACCGCGGAGTACGCCGACTACGTCGCCGACGGGCGGCTGTCGTCGGCCATCGAGGCCGGCGCGCGGACCTACGAGCGGTGGTACCTCGACGGCGCCGACGCCGTCGTCGTCCCCTCCGAGCCGGCACGGGCCCACCTGCGGGACGTCGGCGTCGGGGCCTCGGTCCACGTGGTCCCCAACGGCGTCGACACCGAGCGGTTCGCGCCCGTCGCCGACGACGGCTTCCGGGACCGCCACGGCCTCCCCGACGGCCCGCTGGTGGGCTACACGGGCCGGCACGGCTACGAGAAGAACCTCCCGGAGCTGCTGGCCGCCGCCGACCGACTGGACGGCGTGACGGTCGTGCTCGGGGGCGACGGTCCGGCCCGGGCCGACCTGGAGACCCGCGCCGCCGGCCTCGACGCCGACGTGCGGTTCCTCGGCTTCCTCGACCGCGAGGAGCTGCCCGCCTTCTACTCGGCGCTGTCGGTGTTCGCCTTCCCGTCGCCGGTCGAGACCCAGGGCATCGTCGCCCTGGAGGCCAACGCCTGCGGCACGCCGGTGGTCGGGGTCGACAGCGGGGCCCTCGAGGACACCGTCGTCGACGGCGAGACGGGCTACCACTACGAGCCCGGCGACGTCGCGGGGTTCGCCGCCGCCATCGAGCGGGCGCTGGCCGAGAACGAGGCGCTCGCCGAGCGGTGTCTGGACCGCCGGGACGCCACCAGCGTCGAGCACGCCATCGACGGGCTGGCCGACGTGTACGGGCAGGTCGTCGACGGCTGACCCGCCCGGGGGCGTCCGGCCCGACCTACTCCTCCAGCGCGTCGCCGATGCGCTCGAGCTCGCGCCGGATGTCGTGGAGCTCGTCGCGGACCTTGCCGACCTCGCGGACGAGCTCCTCGTTGCCGCCCTCCTCGCCGCCGGGCCGGCCGCCCATGGCACCGCCGGGGCCGCCACCGCCCATCATGCCGCCCATCATCTGGGCGAACGGCGAGCCTCCGCCGCCGCCCATGCCACCGCCCATGCCGCCGGGGCCCCCGCCGCCCATCATCTCCTCCATCTTCTCCTCGCGGGAGCGCTCCTCGTCGCCCTCGCGCTGGTCGGCCTTCTCCTGGCGGATCTCCTCGACCCGCTCGCGGAAGGACTTCTCCTCCTCGCCCTCGCTCTGCTCGGGCGCCTCCTCGCTCTCGTCGGCGGCCTCACTGTCGGCCTCGGTCTCCTCGGGGTCGTCCGTCATACGCCGTGGTTCGCCGGCGGAGGGATAAAACGTGCGATGCCCGGAACAGTGCGGTTCGACGGGACGCCGGTCGAGTGGCACGTGGTTTCGGTAGGTGCCCGGGACGGCGGGCGGGGGGCGTTCCTGGCGGTACGAGCGGGTTAAACGCAAGTGGTGGTCGGAGGTGGCGGAGATGGGAGCACCACTCGTCGAACCGGCTGGGCACCCTCCAGGGGCGCTGTTCAATTTAGAGTCGTTTCCTCGACCGCCGGCCGATTCACGTCGCGACGACGATCGTCACTACCGCCAGGAAAGCCCCGGCAGGCTGGACTCGGGCGGCTCGCTGCGCTCCTCGGTCGCTCCGCTCCCTGTGGTGCTTGCGTCGCCGGCCTTCGTCCAGCCTGCCGCCCCTTTCAGCCCCGCCCACGTCGGCTGGTCAGCCGACATCGGTTCTCCGGTTTGTCAGCCGGCCAGGGAGGGACTGAAAGGGGCCGCCCGCGTCGCGGCGCAGCCGCGACGGAACGCAGAGGTC
>CAYWNQ010000071.1:0-9743 GCA_964459695.1 uncultured Halobacteriales archaeon
TCGAGCACGAGCAGTAACGACCACAGCAGAACTCGATGGCTCCGTGCACCAGAGCTCCCCACCGCCCGCTCAGTCCAGGTCCTCCAGCGCCTCGACCATCCGCCCGACTGCCTTGCGCTGGCCGCGCCGCAGCGTCTTCGAGACCGCGGGCTTGGACACCCCGAACTCCTCGGCCAGCGCCCCGAGGTCGGCGTCGCGGGGCGACTCGAAGTAGCCCTGCTCGACGGCGGCCGCCAGCGTCTCGCGCTCGCGGGCCGAGAGCTGGCGGCAGCCGTCGATGAGCGTCGTGGCCGCGTCGACGTTCTGGACGAAGCCGGTCAGCTCAGCGAGGTCGACCCGCTCGCGCTCGAGCACGTCGAAGTCGTTGTTCCGCTCGAGCGAGGACAGCGTCTCGTCGGCAGCGGGCTCGCGGTCGAACCCGACGTGCCACAGCTCGCTGCCGCCCTCGATGTGGAACGGGCCGGTGATGTAGCCGTCGTTGGCGCGGATGGTCCCCATCGCCGAGGTCTCCTCGATGGTGGTCTGGAGGTGCGCGACGTTGCCCTGCTTCGACAGCAGCGTGCACTCGCACATCCCCGGGTGGTCGCGGAGCCGCTCGAGGCCGCGGTCCAGCGCCCCTCGGTCCTCGCCCTCGACGAGCATCCGGGTGTCCAGCCGGTCGGTGGCCTCGTGGAACTCCCAGTGGACCGCCGAGAACGCCACCGGCTGCTCGTCGCTGGTGTCGATGAAGGGGCAGTCGTACTGCTCCATGTCGAGGGTGAGGTCGATCATGCCCGGCCTGTGACACCCTGACAAGGGCCGGCCGCGTGAAAACGCTTTCGCGACCCGGGTCGCGCCGCCGCTCCGGACGTCACTCAGGCGGCCGCCGCCTCGTAGTCGACCTCCAGCAGCCGGGCGCCGCAGTCGTCACAGCCCGCCGCCACCACCTCCCGGGAGCGACAGCACGACTCGACGGTCTCCCGGCCGGTCGCGACCTCGCCGCCGCAGTCCGGACACGCCTCCAGGAAGATCCGGAGCCCGCCCAGCAGCTGCGACCGGGCACCGACCGAGAGCTCCTCCCAGCCGGCCACCCACGACGGCAGCGTCTCGGCGGCGGCCAGGTCCGCCACCAGCGCGGCGCGGGACTCCCACTGGCCGACCCGGCGGCCGCCGTGGAAGGCGACGAACGCCGAGCCGTGTTCGTCGATCCGGAGCGCGTCGGCGTCGACGTCGAGCTGGGTCGCCAGCGCCGACCGCCGGTCGTCGGCGTCCATCGCCATCGCCTCCCGCCAGGCCGTCCGGAACGCCCGGTCGAGACAGAGGTCGTCGACTTCCTCGCAGGGCTCGACGACGCCGGCCTCCAGCAGCGTGCCCTCGGGGTCGACCTCCTCGCCGGCGCCGGCCTCCCCCGCGCCGACCGCGTCGTCGGTGGCCTTGTCGAACCGCGCCAGCAGCCAGTCGGGGAAGTACCGCTTCGTGAGCCGGGGCGTCCCGGGCACCAGGTAGCCCCGGAGGTAGATGGCCGCCAGCGAGGCCACCAGCAGGGCGGCGCCGAGGCCGGCGCCGACGGCTGGCCGCGCGGCGACGCCGCCGCCCGCGACCACCCCTCCGGCAAGCGCCACCGCGATGGCGAGGTTCACGACCGTACACGGGACACACCGGTTCTCGCCGGTGTACTCCGGCCGTCGAACCCGGTCGAGGACGGCGGTCATGGCCCCACCTTCGGGCGAACGGGCCTTAGCTGTCACGCCACGGGCCGTCGACAAGACTGCCGAGGAGGGACGCACTGCAGCGATCGCCGAACGTGGATCCAAGCCGGACGGATTACGACCAGCAGTCTCGACTTCCGTGCGGTGGCGACTACTCGCTCCGTCGGATGACGGTGATGAGCTGGGACTTCGGAAGCCACTCCTCGGAGAGGTACGGGACGTCGTCCTGCTTCTCGAATCTCCGGTGCTCTTCCCGCAGCTTGTCGTTCAACCGCGTTCGACGGTCGCTATCGACTGCAGTGTTCTCGACTCCGTGTTCGAGCGAGTGTATCTTGTGTGCGATCTGCATGAGACGACGACCCGGCGACGAGTCCTCGAAGAGAACTGCGTCCTCGGTTTCCCTGGAGATAGATCCGACGAACGTGGTGGGCAGGCTTCCCTGCACGTCGTCCGTCTTCTCCTCGACTAGCCACTCCGGAAGCTGGACGAACACCTCATCCTCGTCCAGGAGGTCCAGCAGTTGCCACAGTCGACGCGTGTCTCGTTCGTCGATGAGGGCTCGCTCTCGGGCCGCCTCCAGGGTCACGTCGCGGGCTCTGAGCGTGTCCGAGTGCCACGCGCGAGCGAACGAGTCGTAGTCCGCGTACGTCCGGAGAGCGTCGACCACTACCGAACAGATGGGAGAGCGGGACGAAGAAGAATTCTATCACCGTGCTATCAGAACTGTCCGGGCCCGGTGGCCGTCTACCAGCGGAAACTGCGGACACGGTATGGACCGATGCGCTCCGTGGCGAGTCGGCGTGTTCGACGGGGTGGTGATTGTACGGGGCCTTCTCCATTCGGGCGTACTGGCGGCTCGGGGCTTGACCCTTCGGGGCGGAGAGAAACGAACGGTGATTGCCCAGCCGTCCAAATAGGACCGTGGCCGAGTTTCCAGACCAACGTTCACCCCCGGGCTCAGCCGATATGTAAAACTTCCAGCTGTTGGAGAGGCACTGTTCAGATTAGAGTCGTTTCCTGGACCGTGGGACGTTCCACGTCGCGACGACGACGTCTTACCGCCGGAAAGCCCCGGCAGGCTGGACTCGGGCGGCTCGCTGCGCGCTTCACTCACTTCGTTCGCTCCAGTGCTTGCATCGCCGTCCTTCGTCCAGCCTGCCGCCCCTTTCAGTCCCGCCCATGTCGGTTGGGCAGCCGGCATCTGTTCTGCGGGTGGTCAGCCGGCATGGGCGGGACTGAAAGGGGCCGCCCGCTCGACCCGGTGAGACGACGTAAGCACCACAGCGACCACCGGGAGCGAGGAGCGCAGCGAGTCGCAACCGGTCGAGCGGGCGGGGGCTTTCCCGGCGGTAGTGAGAGACCGATCCTAAACTGAACAGTGCCGTTGGAGAGACGTCGATAGGGGGCTGGGCTTCGTGTATTCACCCACCGAGCCACCAGCCGTAGAGCTGCTCCTGCTCGTCGGTGTCGGGGTGCTTCTTCGATCGGCCGTATGTCTTCCCCTTGAGAAGCTGGCGTTCGACCGCGTTCGCCGCGAGACGGAGGGCGTGTGAAGCACCGTATCCCTCCCCATCGGCCGTGAAGTAGCCGCGGTCGGTCACCAGTCGGATCCGCGCCAGCACCAGCGGCACACCCCGGCTCTGTTCCTTGTGCTCCTGCAGCTGGATGCTGGCCTTGATCACGCTCATCTCACCGTACTTCGAGGTCACGCTCCCGATCAGCGCGGAGACGTCGTCGTAGTCCATCCCCTCCAGCAGGTCGAGCCCGAACACCTGCACTGCATTCCGGTCGTCGCGCTCCCAGGTGAGTGCCTCGAGGACGTCCGTCTTCGTGACGATACCGGTCGGCTCGGTGTCGTCCGTGACGACGAGCGAGGAGATCTCCCGCTCGAACATCGTCTCGACCACCCCGTCGAGCGGTGCGCTCCGCTCGACGGTCACGACCGCGTCGGACATCAGGTTCCGCACCGGCAGATCGAGCAGCCGGTCGGCATCGCCCTCGCGCGAGCCGAACCCGCCACGGCTCTGTCCGCCACCGCCGCGGTCACCGAAGCCGCTCGACGAACCGCCCTGGCTCTTGGTGCCCCCTCGCGTCGTGAACTCGATGACGTCGTACAGGCTCACCATCCCCACGAGAGCATCCCCGTCGACGACCGGGAGGTGGGCGATACCGGCGTCCCGGAGCAGATTGAGCGCTTTCCCGATCGTGGTCTCGGGGGTCGCACTGATCAACTCCGCCGTGTAGGCGTCGTCGACGGTCACCGCGTCGAGAAACGGACGCACGGCCTCGAGGACGGCATCGCCGGTCACCACACCGACGACACGGTCCTCATCGAGCACGGGGAGCGTTTTGGCGTCGCTCCCGATCATGAGCCGCGCGACCTCGCGGACATCCTCGGTTCGCTGGACGGTCGGAACGTGCTGTACCCGTGAGCCGACCTTCGCGGACGGCTGGTTTGACGAGGACGCCAGCTGCCGGCGACTGACGACACCGCGATACTCGTCGCCGTCCGTCACGACGACGGCATCGAGTTCCTGGTTCTCGAACGCCCCGGCGACCTTCGAGAGCGGGGTGCCGACGTCGAACTCGGTGAACTTGGTCGAAAGAATCTCTGAGATGTCCATCTCTCTACTGGGAGGGGCGCTGAACGGTTATGCTTGTTCCCCCCGTGATCTGGACGTAGAGTTCCGCTGAGTACTGACTGGGTCATCTGGTACGTTTCCGAGACGGACTAGCTATACATCGAGAGCCCCCGCTCAGCTTCTGACCCACCCCCACCATTTTGATATCGCGACATGAGGTTTATGACGTCCCATCCGCCCCATCCTCCCGCACCACGGAACTCCCGGAGGAGGCGCCGATTCCCTACTCCCCGCCGTCGTCGCGGTCCGGAACTCCCGCGCCCGACCGGCCCTCGCCGCCGGCGAACCGGTCGGCGCCCTCGACGGCGGTCTCGAGGGCCCGGGAGCCGTGCCACCCTTCCAGCCCGAGCCCCTGGGCCAGCGGCGTGCCGACGCCGTCGTAGACGGCGGCGCGGTCGGTCCGAACCGTCTCCTGGGGGAACGAGGCGATCAGCTCGGCCAGGTCGACGGCGGCGTCCAGCGACGCCCCCTCGTCGACGACCCGGTTCACCAGCCCCCACTCGTGGGCCGTCTCGGCGTCAACGGCCTCGCCGGTGAGTATCAGCTCCAGTGCCCGGCCCAGTCCAACGATGCGCGGCAGCCGCTGGGTGGCGCCGTCGACCAGCGGGACGCCGAACCGGCGCTCGAAGCAGCCGAACGTGGCGTCGGCCCCGGCCACCCGGAGGTCACACCACAGCGCCATCTCCAGGCCGCCGGCCACGCAGTGGCCCTCCACGGCGGCGACCGTCGGCTTGTCCACCCGGGTGCGGGTGAAGCCGAGCCAGCCCTCCGGGCGGTCCTCCAGGTCCATCGCCTGGAGGTCCGCGCCCGCCGAGAAGTCCCCGCCGGCGCCGTACAGCACGCCGACGTCGGCGTCGGCGTCCTCGTCGAACCGGTTCCAGGCGTCCCGGAGCTGTCGGGCGGTCTCGTCGTCGATAGCGTTGCGGCGCTCGGGTCGGTCGACCGTGACCACCGCGACGGGCCCCGCGCGCTCGTAGGTGACCATACGAGCTGGTCCCGGCCCGGCGGCCTAAACGTTCCGCCGACGTCGGGCGGTTTTGGGGACTGGAGGGGGCATCGATAAACCGTATGTCGCGATATCAAATCCGGTGGAAGCGGCGGCAGTGGCGATGGCTGATCCGTGATACACGCGCCCCCGGAGCCACGCCAGGTCTCTCACGACCGGGCGCCGTGGTGCGATCTCGGTCCGGCGCAGGCACCCTCGGTTCGGTCGACGAGTCCTGTGGCGCCCGGAACCCACTTCTACCGCGTTCCCCAACCCGGTCACATGCCCGGGCGGACCTCGATGTTCCTCGACGCCGACGACCTCGCCGACCGGTTCGGCGCCTCGTCGATAGCCGGCGACTACGAGCCCCGGTACAACGTCGACCCGGGCGGACCGCTCGACGTCATCTCGAACGAAGCTCCGGAGGAGATCGACCGGATGCACTGGGGACTCGTCCCGGACTGGGACGACGAACCCGGCGACGGTCTGATCAACGCCCGCTCCGAGACCGCCCACGAGAAACGCTCGTTCGCCGACGCCTGGGCCGCCCGGCCCTGTCTCGTCCTCTCGACGGGCTTCTACGAGTGGCGACCCGAAGCCAACGGACCGAAGACGCCGTTCCGCATCTACCGCGACCGGGAGGGCCCGGAGACGGCGATGGCACTGGCCGGCCTCTGGGACGTCTGGGAGAGTGGCGAGGCGGACCTGACCTGCGTCACGATCCTGACGACCGACCCCAACGAACTCGTCGAGCCGATCCACGAACGGATGCCCGTCGTGCTCCCCCGGGAGGAAGAACGCACGTGGCTCGAGGCCGGGCCGGAGGAGCGCAGGGAGCTGTGCCGGCCCTACCCCGGCGACGACCTCGACGCCTACGAGATATCCCGGGCGGTGAACGATCCGACCAACGACGACCCGTCGATCATCGAGCCGATCGGCCACGACCAGAGTGACCTCGGGTCGTTCGGGTGAACGTCGGCCACGCGGTCCGTCCCCTCGGTCACTGGAGCGAGCGGGGCCGCGAGATACCGGTCGGTACTCTCATGTGCCGTGGGTGCATAGCCCATGGTATGGCCACACGCACCATCGGAGGCCCGGACGCGCTGTCGGTGCAACGGCTCCTCCAGGTCCTGACCGTGCTGCTTGTCGTGGTCGGCGTCGGGCTCATCTTCGTCGGCGACCCCCTGCTGGCCACCGTCGGGATCGTGCTCTTCATCCTCAGCGTCGTCGCGTTCCTCGGCGTGGTGAAGTACACCTTCGAGGGCCACCCGGACTGGTAGCGCGACCCCTCCGGTTCCCGTCGAGTGCCGACGCAGTCGGTGTGTTCGTTCCGAGAATGACCAGTTCCACCCCGGTCCGTGGCCGGCCGGCTACCCGAGCTGTCGCCCGACGACCTCGTCGGCGGCGGCCACGAAGCTGCCCTCCTCGCCCGACGGGATGGTCGCGCCGGCGGCGACGTCGTGGCCGCCGCCGTCTCCGCCGACCTCGCGGGCGGCCTCCTGCATCACGGTCGAGAGGTCCAGCCCGTCCGAGACCAGTCCCGGGGTCCCGCGGGCCGACACCTTGGTCTCGGTGTCGCTCTCGCGGGCGAACGCCACGATCGGCCGCGACCGGTCGACGCCGTCGGTGCCCGTCGCCATCCCGGCGACGATGCCGACGATGGTGTCGCGGATCTCGTCCCCGGCGTCGAACCACTGGATGTTGTCCTCGCGGGTGACGCCGTTGGTCTTCACCCACTCCAGCCCCGCCGAGAGGTTCCGGCGGTGGGTCCGCAGCAGCGACCGGGCGCGCCGGAGGCCGGCGTCGCGGTCGCCGAGACAGACCGCCAGACCCACGTCGGCCCGGTCGTAGCGGGCCGTCGCGTTGAGCAGCGTCGAGAACTCGCTGGCGTCCCGGAGCTCCGTGCCCGCCGGCTCAGCCGTCAGGGTGTAGGCGGTGCCGACCAGGTCCTCGATCTTCCCCGCCGGGACGCCACGCTCGACCGCGCGCTCGACGAGGCCGCTGGCAACCGCCCGTCGCTCGCCCGACGCGAGGTCGACCCACCGGCGCCACTCGTCGCCGTCCTTCAGCGGGACGTCCAGCTCCCGGAGGAACTCGACGGCCCCGGACTCGGAGTTCGAGATGCCCGGGACGTAGACGTCGGTGGCGTACTCCAGCAGCTTCGGCAGCGGGCGGGTCTGCTTGCCGTAGACCGCCAGGTCGCGGTCCTCCGAGAGGACGCCGGCGGCGACGCCCTCGGCGACGATCTCGGCGTTGGCGCCCACGAGCTCGCCGCCCGAGGCCTGCATGTCGCCGACGGCGCCCACCACGGCCAGGGCGGCGAGGTCCCGGTTCCCCTCGCCGCCGAGCGCGCGGGCCAGGAGGTACGCCGCGCCGGCGCCCGAGAGCTCGCCCGCGCCGTCGAGGCCCTCCACCAGCGGGTTGCAGTGGTGGGGCACGTCGGCGTAGCCGTCGACCTCGGTCGCGACCGCCGGGTCGCAGTCGCCCGGGTCGGCGGGCCGGTGGTGGTCGACGACGACCGGGGTGAACGCGCCGTCGGCGGCGTGGTCGGTGATGGCGTCGAGCTGGCCGCTGCCGAAGTCGGTGAACAGCACGACCTCGTAGTCCGTCGCGGCGATCTCGGCGACGCCGTCGGCGTCGAGCTGGTCGTAGAACGCCGTCTCGAACGGGATCTCCTCGCGCTCGAGGGCGGTGGCGGCCACCGCAGCCGACGTGAGGCCGTCGGCGTCGATGTGCGAGCAGCAGAGGACGCGGTCGGCGGCGGCGAGCCGGTCGGCACAGCGGGTGGCGCGCTCGGCCAGCGGCTGCACCGGGAGGGAGGCGGCCATCTGGACGGAGGTGACGCGCTCTCGCAGGTAAAGCTTCGTGTGGACCGGGTGGGTCTGGCGTTGCCCCTCCTTTCGGTGACCACACCCCACCGACCGCACGATGCAGAGGCGCTTCGGGATCGCCGACACCTCCCGCCGGATCCGCACGGTCTGACCGGACCAACACACCGACGCCCGTCACCGGGGACACGGAATCAAGCGCAAGTGCAAGCGATTCCCTATCGCGACATGCGGTTCATCGCCCCACCCCTCCCTCGCAGGTGGTCTCGGAGAACTCGGTGCAGTCGTGCGATCTGCCGGGTTTCGACCTGCTCAGACCCCGTCCAGCCGACCCACCACGGCCCGGGCCAGCGCGTCGAACGTGGCCTCGCCCGGCACGACGTCGACCGGGATGCCGGCGTCGACCGCCGTCCGGCGGGTCGGTTCGCCGATGCAGCCCACGACCGCCTCGTCCAGCCCGGCGACCGCCGCGTCGCGGACGCCGCGCTCCGCGGCGGCGGCACGGAAGTGCTCGACCGTGAGCGAGGAGGTGAAGGCGGCGCCGGCGAGGTCCCCCGCGGCGGCGAGTTCGGTCGAGTCGCCGGCCTCGGGCGGCCGGTCCAGCCGGTACAGCACCGTCTCGTGGACGGTCGCGCCGGCGTCGGCCAGTCCCGCCAACAAAACGTCGCTGCCGTGGTCCGACCGCGCCACCTCGACCGTCGCGCCGGCGACCTCGTCGGCCAGGGCATCGACGAGCCCCGCCGAGGAGAACTCCGTCGGCACGACGTCCACGGGGTAGCCGTGGGCCGCGAGCGCCTCGGCGGTCGCCTCGCCGATGGCGGCGACCCGTCCGGTCGGCGACCAGCCGCTCTGGGCCGCGAGTTCGACGCCGGTCCTGCTGGTGAACACCACGACGTCGGCGTCATCGTGGGGCGTCTCACCGGTGGGGTCGACGGCCAGCATCGGGTCGAGGACGGGGTCGACGCCCAGGTCGGCGAGCGTCTCCCGTGCCGCGGCGGCCCGCCCGTCGTCGGGCCGGAAGGCGGCGACCTTCACGCCGACCACCGCTCGCGTCCGGACCGGCGGGTTCGATATCGCGCCAGGTGCTTCATCCGTCCCCGGTGCCCAGCAGGTCCACGACGGCCTCCCGGGTCGCCGCGACGTCGCCGATGACGGTGACGGCGGGCGGTTCGATGCCGCTCTCGTCCCGGACCGCGACGATGGTGTCGAGCGTCCCGGTCGCGACCTGCTGGCCGGGCCGGGTCGCCCGCTCGACCAGTGCGACGGGCGTGTCCGGGGTCATCCCCGCCTCGCGCAGCGCGGCGACGTAGTCCGGGAGCGTCCCGACGCCCATCAGGACGACGATGGTGCCGCCGGTGGCCGCCAGCGCGGCCCAGTCGACGGCGGACTCCTCCTTCGTCGGGTCCTCGTGGCCCGTGACGACCGACACCGAGGAGGCGTGCTCGCGGTCGGTCAGCGGGATGCCCGCCGCGGCGGGCCCCGCGACCGCCGACGAGACGCCCGGCACCACCTCGAACGGGACGTCGTGGTCGGCGAGGTAGCGGGCCTCCTCGCCGCCCCGCCCGAAGACGAACGGGTCGCCGCCCTTCAGCCGGACGAC
>CAYWNQ010000072.1:0-9658 GCA_964459695.1 uncultured Halobacteriales archaeon
AGCAGCTCGTTGATGGAGTCCTGGGTGAACTCCACGACGGTCGTCTGGGCCTCCTCCTGGGTCTCGAGGCCGCGCAGGACGCGGTCGTCGAGCTCGCGGCGGGTCTCGAGGGTCTGCTCGATGGCCCGCTGGCCGAGCTCGATCTGGGTGCGCTGCAGTTCGAAGGCGAGCCCGATGACTGAGTCGTTGCGGTCTGTCATGGTGATCTCCACCCGACGATTCGACCCTCCCGACATTAAAGATTTCGATTTTTGGCATCAGATGGCATCTGATACCATCGAATGGTTCCAGTAGTGTGTGGACGGTTCTCAGGGTTATCGCTCCCGAGTGGTCCGTGCCCACGTTTCCGGTGGTTGCGAAGCCGTCGCGACGGTTCCTGGCGGGGCATCGTCGGTCGGTCGACACCCGGGAGCCAACCCGTCGGGGCGTTCCGGGCCCCATACTCACACGGGCCCCGCCGCACCAACCGTGCCAATTAATACCCGAGGGTCGGCTAGCCGGAGGCAGACCGCCGTGGGCGACGGGAAGCGGGCCCGAACCCGTCGGCTCGGCCATGACCGAAACATGACTCGTCCGAGACCCAGCGCCCCGAGCCAGCCCCGACCGCCGGTCGCCGGCGAGAGCGCCGGCACCGCCGACGGCGGCGGGGTCCCGGAGGAGTTCGGATGAGCGACGAACGCGACACGGGGCCGGAGTACGACGTCGACGCGCAGGCGCTGTCCGAGCGCCAGGTCAGCCGGCTGCTGGCGCTGACCGAGCAGGCCGTGACCCGGGGGATGCTCGCGCCGGCGGACGCCGAGGAGCTGTTCGCCATCCTCGAGGACGCCAACGTCGACGTCGTGGAGGGAGACCTCGACGAGGCCGACCTGGAGGCCCGGCTGACCGACGCGCTGAAGATCGCCCAGCTGCTGCTGGACGCGCGGGCCAACGCGGCCAGGTACGCCAGCCGGGCCGGCATCCGCACGGGGGCGCGGATGCTCGACGCGGTGCTGGGCTCGGAGTCGCCGGTCGACGTCATCGAGGAGGGCGCCGGCATCGCCGCCGACGAGTTCGAGCGCCTCGGGCTGGACCTGGGGCTGGACGAGCGGCGCGACGCGGACCGCCACCCGGGCGTCGACAGCGACGGGCGGCCCTCCGCCGACGAGCTCCGGCGGCGCGGCACCGAGCTGCTGGAGCGGTCGGCGGACGTCGAGCACGAGGAGCCCGTCCACCCCGCGTTCGGGGCCATCCTGGAGGAGCTGGCCGCCGACGAGGCGCGCATCCTCCGGCTGCTGGGCCAGGAGGGGCCCCAGCCGGCCGTCGACGTCCGGGACGGGGGCTGGCTCCCGCTGTTCGGCTCGGACCTGATCGCCGCCGACCGCACGATGCTGTGCATCGAGGCCGGCTGCCGGTACGACGACCGCACCGGCGCGTACGTGGTGAACCTCCAGCGGCTCGGTCTCGTCTGGATCGCCGACGAGCCCCTGGAGGACCTCGAGCGCTACCGGGTGCTGGAGGCCCAGCCCCAGGTCGAGACGCCGATGGACCGGGCCAGGCGACCGAAGACCGTCCGCCGCAGCATCCACCTGACGCCGCTCGGCGTGGACTTCTGCGAGACGGTGCTGGGGGTCGAGGTGGGCGACGGGCACGCCGACGCCGGCTACGTCCCACCCGGCGACGGCGGCTGATTCCGCCAACGGATTTATTAGGAGGACCCGCATGCGGGCGGGTAACGTGGTACTCGGAGACATCGCGTCCGTCGCACGGGGGTTCGACCTCGCCGCGTCGCCCCGTCGTACGGGCGTCGTCGGCGAGGTCGACCCGACCGAACCGTCGCCGCTGGTCCTCGTCCACGGCTACCTCGACACGCTCGACACCCCCTGGTGGTCGACGCTGACCGACCACCTGACGGCGGCCGGCTGGTCGCCCGACCGCATCCACCACGTCGAGAGCGGGCGACTCCCCGGGGCCGCGACGGGCTCACCCCGCCGGTACGCCGACGACGTCCAGGCGGCGCTCGAGCGGGCCCACGACGTCCACGGCGAGCCGGTGAACCTGCTGTGTCACTCCATGGGCGGGCTGACGGCCCGGTGGTGCCTCGAGCAGGGCGACGGCGCCGAGGTCGTCGACGACGTCGTCACGGTCGGCACGCCCCATCGGGGCACCTACGCGGCCTACCTGGGCCTGGTGACCGCCGGCTGTCGGAGCATGGTCCCCCGGAGCCGGGTCATCCGGACGCTGAACGACGGCGGACTGGCCCCGTCGGTCCGGTACACCGCGGTCGCCTCCCGGGCGGACACGGCCATGGTGCCGACCACCAGCGCGCTCCTGCCCGAGGACCTCACCGCCGAGGACACCCACAACGTCGGCGTCACCTCGCCGAACCACGTCGAGATGCTGTACGACGCGGACGTCGTCTCGTCGTACGTCGACCGGCTGGCCTGACGGCGACCCAGGCCGGATCTCGCAGTCACCGCTACGTCCGCAGCCGGGCAGCGGTTGGCGGGGTGGGCCGACGACCCGGCCGGTTCGGCGCCGGGAGCGTTCCCGGCGGTCGAGACGGGAGCGGCCGGCGGTCCAGGAAGCGACTCTGCCCCGAAAAGTGCCCCGGAGCCCCGCCCCACCGTCGGCCCAAGCGCGGGGTTCAAGTACGGTGGAGGGAGTAACGGGACGTATGGCGAAGTACTCCACCGGGGGCGTCGGCGGCGACTCCGGCGGGGCGTGTGAGCTCTGCGGGTCGGCGGACGTCGACCTCCGGACCGAGCAGGTCGCCGGGGCGACCCTGGAGGTCTGCGCGGACTGCGCTCACCACGGCGACACCGGCGGCGGTGGTGGCAGTGGTGGCAGTGGTGGCGGCAGCGACCAGGGCGAGGAGGGCGACCGCGACCGCAAGCGCCGCGCCGCCCGGAACGCCGCCCGCATCAGCGACGCCCGGAAGGGCGACCCCGAGCGCTGGCAGGAGGGCACCGACTACGAGTCCGACCCGCTGCCGTACCTCGTGGGCAGCTACGGCGAGCGCCTGGAGGCCGCCCGGCAGGACGCGGGGCTCCAGCCCGACGAGCTGGCCGGCGAACTCGGGGTCGACGAGGCCGACGTCCTCGCCGTCGAGCAGGGCCGTGCGGCCCGCGCGGGCGTGGGCGGCTCGCTGATCGAGGACCTCGAGGAGCATCTGAACGTCCGGCTGGCCGACGACGGCGAGGAGTAGCCCTTTTCTCCACCCGCGGGCTGGACCACTCATGACCGACAGTCTCGCAGCAGCCGAGCCCGAGACGCTCCAGTTCAGCGCCACCGTCGAGGCGGCGACGGCCACCGACGACGGCGGTGAGGTCGTCCTCTCGGAGACCTACTTCTACCCCGAGGGCGGCGGCCAGCCCGCCGACAGGGGCCGCGTCGACGGCGTCGAGGTGCGACACGTCCGGAGCGACGGCGACCGCGTCGTCCACGAACTGGCCGCGCCACTCGAGGCCGGCGCGACCGTCGACTGCGCCGTCGACCCCGCGTTCCGGCGGTACTGCCGGCGCGCCCACACCGCCAGCCACGTCCTGTACGGCGCCGGCCGGCGGCTGCTGGCCGACGTCGGCTACGGCGGGTTCGGCATCACCGACGAGAAGGTCCGCGTCGACTTCACCACCACGACCGACGTGGACGACGACACGCTGGTCGCGTTCGAGCGGCTGGTCAACCGCGTGGTCTGGGAGTCCCGGCCGGTCTCCTGGGAGACGCTGCCCGCCGACGACGCGCTGGGGCGCGATGACGTCGCGTTCAACGCCAAGACCGAGGAGGGCATCGCCGGCGACGACGTCCGGGTGGTGACCGTCGAGGACTGGGACGTCGCGGCCTGCGGGGGCACCCACGTCCGGAACACGGGCGAGATCGGCCCGGTGTCGGTGCTGGACCGGTCGAACCCCGGCGAGGGGCTGACCCGGGTGGAGTTCGCCGTCGGGCCGCGGGGCATCGAGCGCCGGACCGACGAGAAGGCCGCGGTCCTCGAGGCGACGGCGCGGCTCGGCACCGGCCTCACCGACCTGGTGGAGTCGATCGACCGCCTCCGCGAGGAGCGCGACGAGCTCGCGGCGGAGGTCGACTCGCTCACCGACCGCGTCGTCGGCGCCCACCTGGCCGGGGCGCCCACCGTCTCGCGAGCCGGGGCGACCTGGCTCGTCGCGACGGTGGACCTGGGGGCCAACGACCTCGCCGAGGCCGCGCGCGAGCACGCCGGCGAGCGCGCCGAGGTGGTGGCGCTGGTCGCTCCCGACGGCACCCTTGCGGTCGCGTCGGCCGGCGATGTCGACGCCGGCGCGGTGGTCGACGACGTGACCGACGAGTTCGGGGGCGGCGGTGGCGGCTCCCCGGAGCTGGCCCAGGGCGGCGGCCTCCCGGTCGGGGCCGAGGAGGTCGTCGCCTACCTCGAGGGGTAGCGGGCGATTTTTGCCGGCGCCGGTCGAGGACCCCACATGGAGCTGTCAGGCGAGCAGGCGGCCATCCGGGACACGGTCCGAACGTTCGCCCGCGAGGAGATCCGGCCGGTGGCCCGCGAGTGCGACGAGACCCAGACCTTCCCCGAGGACGTGTGGGACGGGCTGGCCGACCTCGACCTCACGGGGCTGACCACCCCGGCGGAGTACGGCGGCGTGGACGCCGACGGGCTGACCTACGCCGTCGTCAACGAGGAGGTGGCCTACGGCATGCTGTCGGTGGCGACCGCGCTGTCGGTCCACTGCCTGGCGACCTCCTGCATCGCGGAGTTCGGCGACGAGCCACTGCGCGAGCGGTGGCTCCCGGAGATGGTCGACGGCCGGCCCGTGGGCGCGTTCGCACTCTCGGAGCCCGGCGCGGGCTCGAACCCCGCCGAGATGGAGACCGTCGCCCGCCGGGAGGGCGACGAGTACGTCCTCGACGGCAAGAAGCAGTGGATCACCAACGGCTCGCGCGCCGGCGTCGCCATCGTGTTCGCGAGGACCGACACCGAGGACGACGACGGCGTCACGCAGTTCCTGGTGCCGACCGACGTCGAGGGCCTCGAGGTGGGCAGCAAGGAAGACAAGCTCGGACTGCGGGCCAGCGACACCACCACGCTGCTGTTCGACGGGGTCCGGATCCCTGCCGAGAACCGCCTCACCGAGGAGGGCCGCGGTCTGGCGGCGGCCCTGTCGATCCTGACCGGCGGCCGGGTCGGCATCGCCGCCCAGTCGGTCGGCCTGGCGCAGTCGGCGCTGGACCTGGCGGTCGACTACGCCGGCGAGCGCGAGCAGTTCGACCGGCCCATCGCCGACATCCAGACCATCCGCCACAAGCTCGCCGACATGCGGACCCGGACCCGGGCGGGGCGGCTGCTCACCTACGACGCCGCCCGGCGGCTGGACGATGGCCGTCCGCCCCGCGAGGCGGCGAGCATGGCGAAGTACTTCGCCAGCGAGGCCGCGATGGACGTCACCAACGAGGCGGTCCAGATCCACGGCGGCTACGGCTACACCACCGACTACGCCGTCGAGCGGCTCTACCGCGACGCCAAGATAACAACGATCTACGAGGGGACCTCCGAGATACAGAAGACCGTCATCGCGCGCGAGCTCCTGGACTGAACGGGACGGACCGACGTGGCGGCACGGACGGCCCCATGCCGCGGCACTTTTCGCCCCCGGGAACCAACCGCCGCCCGTGGAGCACGACGCCTGCGTCTACGACCTCGACGGCACCCTGGTCCGGCTGGCCGTCGACTGGGCCGCCGTCAGGGCCGACGCGACCGCCGCCCTCTCGGCCCGCGGCGTCGAGGCCGACGGCGCGGACCTCTGGGACCTGCTCGGCGTCGCCGAGGCGGCCGGCCACCGGGCGGTCGTCGACGCAGCCATCGCGACCCACGAGCGCGACGGCGCCCGGAACGCCCGCCGGCTGCCGGCGGCCGACCGGCTCCCCCACGAGGTGCCCGTGGGGGTCTGCTCGCTCAACTGCGAGGAAGCCTGCCACATCGCGCTGGCCGAGCACGGCCTCGACGACCACGTCGCGGCGGTCGTCGGGCGCGACTCCGTCGCCGGCCGCAAGCCCGACCCCGAGCCCCTGCTGGCCGTCGCCGACGAGCTCGGCGTCGCCCCGGAGGAGACCCTGTTCGTCGGCGACTCCGAGAGCGACGCCGAGGCCGCAGCGGCGGCGGGGACGGCCTTCTCCTACGTCTCGGACCTGGCGTAGGCGTAGACGGCCACGGCGGTGAGAAGCCAGACGACCGCGCCCACCCGGACCGCGAAGGCCGCGCGGGCGCCCCAGTCCGGCAGCGCGACCCGGGTCGACAGCAGCGCGACGACCGGGGCGCCGACCGCGATGGTGACGACGAACGTCACCTGCATCACCCAGCCGAAGTCGACCCCGTCGGGGTCGGTGTGGCCGACGCGCTCGGGCATCGACGGGGGTCCGGTCCCGGGCCGCTTTGTGGTTTCGGTCGGCACCGTTCCGTGAGGCCCGGGCTCGCCGAGAACACCGCATCGGACGATACCCGCGCGGACGACATCCGAAACCGCAGGAGCACGAGTAGCGGTCTGCGGTCGAACACGAGGATCCGGTCTGCGGTCGAGCGGTCGTCGTCGAAGTAGTCCTCCCGTCACGCAGTCGGACCGGCGGGATTTATTCCCGCGCCGCCCCAGCCACCGGCCATGACCAGGGCCAGTGACATCCGCGCGATGGCCGGCGAGGAACCCATCACGGTGCTCACCGCCTACGACGCCCCGAGCGCCGCGATCGTGGAGGCGGCGGGCATCGACGTGATCCTCGTCGGCGACTCCGTGGGGAACCTCCGGCTGGGCCACGACTCGACGCTGCCGGTGACGGTCGACGAGATCGCCAGCCTGACGGGCGCCGTCGTCCGCGCCACCGACGACGCGTTCGTGCTCGCGGACATGCCGTTCCTCTCCTACGGCGCCGACGAGGACGAGGCCGTCGAGCAGTGCGGCCGCATGGTCAAGGAGGAGGGCGCCGACGGCGTGAAGCTCGAGTCCGGACCCCACACCGTCGAGCTGACCCGCCGGCTCTCCCGGCTCGGCGTCCCCGTGCAGGCCCACCTCGGGCTGACCCCCCAGCACGAGAACGAGACGGGGCTGTACCGCCAGGGCACCGAGGTGGACGCCGCCCGGCGCATCGTCGACCTCGCGAAGGAGCACGAGGCCGCCGGCGCGTTCTCGGTCGTGCTCGAGCACGTCCCGGCGAACCTCGGCGCCGCGGTGACCGAGGCCGTCGACATCCCCACCATCGGCATCGGCGCCGGTCCGGACTGCGACGGCCAGGTGCTGACCATCGACGAGGTCGTCGGCCTCACCGAGGACGTCGCGCCGTTCTCCCGGAGCTGGGGCGACGTCCGCGGGGAGATGGAGCGGGCCGTCGCGGGCTACCGCGACGCCGTCGAGTCCGGGGAGTTCCCCGCCGAGGAGCACGCCCACCACGAGGAGGCCCTCGAGGACCTGTAGCCCGCCCCCGGTCGACCGGCCCCGTCGGTCACCCCGCGCCGTCGGTCACCCGCCGCACGAACGGGTCCACGCGCTCGTTCCACGCGTCGGGGCGCTCCAGGAAGGAGAGGTGCGCGGCCTCGGGAACCAGCGCGCACTCGCAGTCGGGGAGTTCCCCGGCCAGGTACTCGTGGAACCGCGGCGGCGTGAGCCGGTCGTGCTCGCCGGTGACCGCCAGCCCCGGCGTCCCGATCTCGTCGAGCCGGTCGCGCACGTCGAAGCGGTCGCAGGTGTGGAAGTCCCGCCGGGTGACAGCCGGCCCCACCGCCCGCATCGCCTCCCGCGAAGCGGCGTCGGTCGACGCGGCCGGGTCGTGGAACAGCATGTCCCGCGCGTGGGCGGCGTCGACGAAGGCGTCGAAATCCTCGGCCATCGTCGCGAGGAGGTCGTCGCTGACCCCGAGCTTGGCGCCCGTGCCACAGAGGACGAGGCCGTCGACCTCCACTCGCTCCTCCAGGGCGGCGGCGAGGACGACGGCTCCGCCCAGGGAGTTGCCGACGAGCACCCGGGCGTCGACGGTGCGGGCGACCGCCGCCAGGTCCGTCGCGTAGGCCGTCAGCGTCTCTTCGCCGGCGGGGGTGTCGACGTCGGCGCTGTCGCCGTGGCCACTGAGGTCCAGCGCGACGCCTGCGTAGGGGCCGTCGCTCCGGCCGTACTGGCGCACCCAGACGCGGTGGTCGGCGCCGCTGCCGTGGACGAAGACGACCGGAACGCCCTCGACGTCGGGCGCCCGGTAGGCCGTCTCTCTGCCGTGGTGGGCGACCGTCTCCATGGGATGGCGTGAGGTGCCGGGCCCTTGAATCACTCCACGTTGACGGGTCGAGACGTCTCTGCTCGAGGCTCTGCCCGCTCGAACGCAGGGGAGGTCTGGAGCGCTACCGCAGACCGCTACACGTGCTCGAATCGAGGTGTGGTAGTGATGCGGTTCGGAGCAAGCGATTCGGTAGTGCAGGCGGCGGAGTCCCGTACCGTGCTGTGTTCGAGTATCGACTACGGGACCGGCGTCCTCATCGCGTCGACGGACGGCGTATCTCCACACCATCCGTCAGGGAAACTAGTCGTGAACTGCAATCAATCGATACACGTCTCCCCCGTCCAGTCCGGCGATAGTAATAAGAAGGTTTAAATAGTATCGAGGCTAACTTGGAGTAAGTATGGTAGGCAACAGTCAGCGCTTCGACCGGGACGGTGTCCGGCGGTACGAGTACGACGACGCGGTCGTGCTCGTCGCGGACATGGGTCCCGGCGTCGAGGGCTCGGTCGACGTGGTCGACGAGACGGCACTCGTCGTCACCGGCGACGAGCAGTTCGAGTTCCCCGTGCCCGCGGGAGACGCCGCGGCTTCTATTAGCAACGGCGTCGTAACGGTCGAGGTGGACAGATGAAACTCACCGTCAAGCCGCTCAAGCAGAAGGACGCCGGTCGCGGCCTCGCGGCCGTCGACCGGGCGGCCATCCGCGAACTGGGCGTCGAGAGCGGCGACTACATCGTCATCGCGGGCGAGGAGGGCCGCGCCGTCGCGCGCGTCTGGCCCGGCTACCCCGAGGACGACGGCGACGACGTCATCCGCATCGACGGCCGGCTCCGCAGCGAGGCCGACGTCGGCATCGACGACCGCGTCGACGTCGAGCCCGCGGAGGTCAACCCGGCCAGGAGCGTCACGGTCGCCCTGCCCCAGAACCTCCGCGTGCGGGGCAACATCGGCCCGCACATCCGCGACAAGCTCGCGGGCCAGGCGGTCACCGCCGGCCAGAGCGTGCCGTTCTCGCTCGGGCTGGGACCGCTGTCGTCGGTGTCGGGCCAGAAGGTGCCGCTGAAGATCGCCGAGACCGACCCCGACGGCACCGTCGTCGTCACGGACTCGACGGAGGTCCAGGTCAGCGAGCAGCCCGCCGAGCAGATCGCGGGCGCGCCCACTACCGGCGCCGGCACCGAGACGCCGTCGGTCACCTACGAGGACATCGGCGGCCTCGACGACGAGCTCGAGCAGGTCCGCGAGATGATCGAGCTGCCGATGCGCCACCCCGAGCTGTTCCAGCAGCTCGGCATCGAGCCGCCGAAGGGCGTGCTGCTCCACGGGCCGCCGGGCACCGGCAAGACGCTGATGGCCAAGGCCGTGGCCAACGAGATCGACGCGTACTTCACCAACATCTCGGGCCCGGAGATCATGTCGAAGTACTACGGCGAGAGCG
>CAYWNQ010000073.1:0-9611 GCA_964459695.1 uncultured Halobacteriales archaeon
TTGGTCCGTCCACGACGCCGAGGGGGAGATTTGAACTCCCGAGTCCTCTCGGACAGTTGCTCTCGAGGCAACCGCCTTGGCCGGGCTAGGCTACCTCGGCCCGCACCCGGGAGTGGGCCCCGCCGAGTTTAGTGATTTCGGATTCGGCGGCTGCGGGGCGGAAGACACTTGAGCGGGCGCGTGTTAGCCTCTCGCATGTTCGGCGACCTCCTCGCCCGGCTGCGGGAATGGTGGCGCGTCGACGATGGCGACGAGCGGTTCGAGGGGTCCGGCGAGGTCATCCTGGACCCCGCGTACAACGGGCGCTACCGGGGCGAGCGCGAGCTCCAGCGGCTCTCGAGGGCCGCCGAGGAGGCCGAGGACTCCGACCAGGACGGGTGACCCCGGGCCGAAACGCTTTGGGGGAGGCCCTCACAGGGCCGGTCGTGAACCGACGCACATCGACGGCACTCCTGGGGGCGGGCGGTGGCCTGCTGCTCGTCGTCACCGGACTGGTGCTGCTCGACGTGTACGTCCCCGCCACGCTGCCGTCCGTCCCCGAGACCGACGTGCTGAGCGAGGAGACGCTCGTGCCGCTGCTGGCGCTGGGCGGCGCGCTGGTCGCGTGGGCCGTCTCACGCCGCACCGAGGCGCCGCCGCTGGTGGCGCTGCCGCTGGGTGGCGGGCTCGCGGCGCTGCTCGTCCGGCTGCCGCTGGGGCTGGCGACCGCCTCGCTGGACGCGGGGGCGACGGACCTCCTGCTCGGGGCCCTCCAGACGCTGGCGCTGGGACTGGCGGTGGGTGCCGTGGCCGCTGCGGGGCTGAGCTACCCCGAGCGCAGCGAGACCGCCGGCGCGGCGGTGCTGGCCGTCGCCGGCGTCGTCATCGCGAGCACGGCGTTCGGCACCAGCCTCGACCAGGTGCTGTACGCGGTCCTCGCGGCGCTGGTCGGCGGCGCGCCCATCGCGCTGGGGGTGCCACTCTGGCGCCGGAGTCCGCGGGTCGCCGGCGCCGGACGGCGGTCGTCGAGCGGGACCGGCGGGGCCGACCCCGGCGACCCCTTCGCCGAGCCTGGCGACGGCGGGATGGGCGGGGGGTCCGGAGCCGAAGGCGGGACCGCGACCGCCGGCGGCGAGGCGCGCGCCGCGGAGCCGCGGACGGAACAGTCGGCGCCCGACGAGGCCGGAGAGACCGGCGGCGAGGACGGGGAGCCCGTCGAGGACCTCGCCGAGGTGGTGCCCGACGAGAAGCTGGGTGGCGGCGCCGAGAACGCCGGGGCGGATGGCGACGCCGGGGAATCCGACGGCGCCGACGAGGGTGCGGCAGACGCCGACGCGCCCGACGACGCCACGGACGGCGACGGGGAGGCCGAGGCCGCCTCCGATGACGAACCGGACGAGGAGCCGGACGCCGGAACCGGCGGAGCCGAGACAACGGCCGACGGCGAGGACCGGGAGACCGACGACGAGGACGAGGCGGCCTGACGGTCCGACACCCATTTCACGCGACCGGCCCCTGGCCGAGGTATGGATGTCCCCGACGCCCACGACGCCTGCAGCGACGTGCTCGACCGGGTCGGCTCGGCGGTCATCGCCGACCGGGCGTTCCTCGAGACCGTCCTGACCGGCGCGGTTGCCCGCGGCCACGTCCTGCTGGAGGACGTGCCCGGCACCGGCAAGACGCTGACCGCACGGACGCTCGCCACCGCGCTGGGGCTTTCCTTCTCCCGGGTCCAGTTCACGCCGGACCTGCTGCCCGCCGACGTGACCGGCACCCACGTGTACGACGAGCACGACGGGAGCTTCTCGTTCCGGGCCGGGCCCGTCTTCGCCAACGTCGTGCTGGCCGACGAGATCAACCGGGCGCCGCCGAAGACCCAGGCCGCCCTGCTCGAGGCGATGGAGGAGGAGCAGGTGACCGTCGACGGCGACACCCACGAGCTGCCGGACCCCTTCTTCGTCGTCGCCACCCAGAACCCCGTCGAGATGGAGGGCACTTTCGAGCTCCCGGAGGCCCAGCTCGACCGGTTCGCCGTCAAGACCGCGGTCGGCTACCCCGACGAGGCCGGCGAGGTCGAGCTCCTGGAGCGCCGGGCCGGCCGCCACGACCGCAGCCCGTCGGTCGAGCCCGTGATGGACGCCGAGACCGTCCGCGCGGTCCGGGCGGTCCCCGAGACGGTCCGGGTCGACGGGGACCTGCTGGAGTACATGACCGCCGTGGCCCGGGCGACGCGGCGCGACCGCCGGGTCGCCGTCGGCGTCTCGCCCCGGGGAACCCAGCGGCTGTTCGAGGCCAGCCGGGCCCGGGCGGTGCTCCGGGGCCGGGAGTACGTCACCCCCGACGACGTGAAGTCCGTCGCGCGGCCGGTGCTTTCCCACCGGCTGGTGCTGACGCCCGACGCCGAGGTCGAAGACGTCGCCGAGGCCGACGTGGTCGCCGAAGTGCTCGACGAGGTGGCCGTCCCGACCGTCTAGCCGTCGGCGTAGGCCTCCAGCCCGCGGACCAGCGGCCGGACGTACGACGAGGCGTACTGCTCGACGTCGGTCTGGAGCAGGTCGAACCGCCGGTGGGCCATCGACGCGACGACCTCGTAGTAGGTCTCGACGTCGAGGTCGGCGGCGGGCCGGCCCGAGTCGGGCGGGCAGTCGTCGGGCCGGACGGGGAGCATGAGGACGTCATCGGGCGCGTGGTCGGCGTCGGCGCGGTAGACCAGCTCCGCGACGCCGCCGGTGCGGTCGGGGACGTGGCCGGCGAGCAGGGTGGCTCCGACGACCAGGTCCCGCGTCGTGGGGTCGTCCTCCAGGTCCAGCCCGAGGACGAACGCCACCAGCGGCGCGTCGACGCCGGCCACGGCCCCGGTGAGCGCCCCGAGCGAGTCGCCGAACGTCGCCTCGAAGGCGTCCAGCGGCGTCTCCTGGAGGTCGTTGTACACCGCCGCCAGGGCGCCCGTGTCCGCGGCCACCGCACGCTGCAGGTCCGCGGGGAGGTCGTGCTCGACGGGGACGGTGTCGGGCTCGGTCACTGACCCGTCCTTTTCGGGCTGGCCTCGAAAAGCCCCGGGGTCCCACACGGCCCGAAGACAACGAGCGACAGCGGTCCGGGCGATGACGTCGGGGACGAGGCGCTGGATTCGGTGGCCGTGAGCGCGCACCGAATCGAGCGGGCGCGGTCCCCGAGCAGGCGACCCGACTCCCGGGCTTCCCTGGCCGTCACCGCAGCGCGGCGGCCAGCAGGACCGCGCCGAACAGCAGCAGGACCAGCGCGATGGCCGGCTGGCCGCGGTCGACGCCGACGAACGCCAGGTAGGCCAGACCAGCACCCACCGCCGCCACGGCGGTGCTGGCGGCGGCGTGGACCACCTCGGCGCGGGTGGTGTCGGCGGCCCGCCCGAGCTGGTCGCCCAGCCCGATGGCGTTGTCGCCGACGTCCCAGGCGACGACGGTGGCGCCGGCGGCGACAAGCTGGGGCTCGGGCGGGAGACCGAACGTCCCGGCGACGAGGACGCCGCCGAACAGCGCCGTCGCCCCCGCCCCCAGCAGCCACGGCGCCGGCCGGTACAGGCCCGCGGCGAGCGCCAGGAGGCCGACGGCACCGAGCAGGGCGCCGGCGGCCGTCGGGGTCATCGCCAGGACCGCGACCACGCCCGACAGCAGTGCCAGCGACGTCCCCGTCCGGGAGGGCCGGCGGTCGAGGTCGGCGGCGCTCACGCCGACCACCGCTCGCGGGAGCGAGCCAGCGCGGTCGCCAGCGGCTCGGCGCCGCCCCAGTCGACGACCGGCAGGCCGCCGCCGCGGAGCCGCGAGAGCCGCCGCTCGCGCTCGAGGGCGGCGAGCCGGCGCCCGGGCGTCGACCGGTCGGTGGGGTCCGGCGAGACCACCGTGACCGGGTAGCCGGCGGCGTCGAGCCGGCGAGCCAGCGTCACCGTGGCATCGTCGTCGGCGGGCGTGAACAGCACCACCTGGGCGTCGGCGGGGAGCCGGCGGCGGAGCTTCCGGCGCTCGAGGCTGGCGAAGAACGGGCCCTCGGGCGGCTCGGCCCCGAACGCCGGGTCGGTCCCGAGGAGCTGCCGGGCGCGGGCGCGGTGGTTCGTCCCCGCGCCGGGTGCCAGCCACGCCTCCCGGGGGCCGTAGGCCGCCAGCCCGACCCGGTCGCCGGAGGCGAGCAGCGCCCGGAACGCCTCGCCGGCTGCCTCGACCGACCGCTGGAGGGCCGAGGTGCCCTCGGCGGTCGCGACGTAGGCCGCCTCCCGGGCGTCGACGACCAGCACGACGGTCGCCGCCCGCTCCTGGCGGAACGCGACGGTGGCGAGGTCGTCGCCGCGGGCCAGCCGGTTCCAGGCGACACGCGAGAGCGGATCGCCGCTGCGGTACTCCCGCACGGAGTGGAACTCGACGCCGGGGCCGGGAACGTCGGTCGTCACCCGCCCGGTCAGCGGCGTCGTCTGGGTCCGGAGCGGCACGGGCGGGCCCTCCTCGAGCCGGGGGGCGCAGGCCAGGTCGTCGTCGACGCCCAGCCGGTGCTCGACCTCGACGGTGCCGGCGTACCCCCGCGAGAGCACCGTCACGGGCTCGAACTCGTGGTCGCCCCGGCTGGCCTCGACCGCGTAGGACAGCGTCGCCGACTTGCCGGGCCGGAGCGCGGTCGCGAGCCGCGGCGACCCCTCGACCACCTCGAGCCCGCCGGGCACCCCGTCGACGACCCGGAGGTCCGGCAGCGTCCGGTCGCCCGCGTTGGTCACGGTGAGGGTCACCCCGACGGTCTCGCCGGGGTCGGGCGAGGGCGTCGACAGCTCCCGGTCGACCGACAGCTCGGCCCCTGGGGCCTCGTCGGCCCGGGCGTGAGCCGCGAACGTCACGCCGACGGTCGACGCCAGGACCAGCGAGGGCCGGCCGAGCACCATCCCCGCGGCCGCCGACAGCAGCGCCACGGCGGCGATGCCGCGCCACCGCCCGGTGGACCGGGCGACCGTCCGCCCAACCACGGGACGGTGGTCGGCGTCCCTGGCGCCGGGCCGCTCAGCCATCGGCCTCACCCCGGCGACGGCGCTCGCGTTCGGCGAGCCGGTCGATGGCCCGACGGACGCGGAGCCGGTGGCCGGATTCGCCCCGGAGGCGGTCGACGAGTCCGGGGCCGTCGGGGACCGCGGTCGCGTCGGCGAACAGCGCGGCGGCGTGGGGGTCGTCGGTCCAGGTGCCCGCCGCGAGCGCGGTCCTGGCCTCGGCCTCGGTGTGGCCCTCCGCCACGAGGGTGTCGACCGCCAATCGGCGGAGGCGCCGCCGCAGTTCGCCGAGCTGTCGGTCGCGCTCGGCCGACGGCGGCCCCGCGAGCCGGCCGAGGGCCACGTCGACGTCGTCGCCGGGCGTTGGGAGCTGGCGGCGGCGCTCGACCGTCGGCAGTTCGGCGCGGCTGCGGTCGCCACCGAGCCGATCCATGACGGCGTTGACGCCCTCAAGCAGCGCGAGCACGCCGACGAACACCACCGCCAGCGACATGGACGACCGCCCGGTCGCGAGCCCCGGGTTCGCGGCGACGGCGGCCCCCGAGACCACTGCGGCCACCCCCAGCGTCGCCAGGAGCCGCCTCACGGCTCGGCCTCCTCCGCGTAAGTCGCCTCGACGCGCCGGAGCGCGTCGAGGGCCCGCCGCTCGCGGTCGGCGGTCGGCGGGGCCGCCCCGTACCGGACGTCCTCGAACAGGGTCGTCAGCTCGTCGACGTCCTCTCCGGCCATGCCGGCGGCGACCGCGGCGTCGGCGAACTCCGCCGGCGTCGCCGCGGCGGGGTTGTCGACGTCGAGGTGGTCGGTCATCTCGCGCCACGCGCGGTAGACCTCGTTGGTCACCTCGGCGTCGCCGGCGATGCGGTCGGCGGCCCGGCCCGCCGCGCGCCCGACCGCGGCGACGTCCGGGGTGGGCTCGTCCACCGGGCCGGGGTCGGGGTCGCGGTCGGCGTCGTCGGTCATCCGGAAGACGACCACGACCGCCCCCAGGAGGACGAGGCCGAGCAGCCCGAGCAGGACCACCGGCGGATCGACGGTCGCGAGACCCTCGGTGTCTCCGGAGCCGGCCGGACCGCCCCCGGGAGGCGAGATCTCGCCCTCGCCGAACAGGCCGGTGCCGTTCGTGCCCCGGTCGCCGAACGCCGGCAGCCAGCCCGCCAGCAGGACGACGAACCCCACGAGCACCACCAGACCGACCGCGAACTTGGCCAGCTCCCGGAGGCCGTGCTCCCGGTAGAAGACGTACAGCGCGACCAGGGCGGCCACCCCCAGCAGCCCCATCACGACCCGGCCGACCCACGGCGGGATGCCGCCGGTGGCGGGCGCGGAGCTGTTCAGGCCGCCGAGGTCGAACCGGCCGTCGCCGGCGCCCGCCGCGTCGTCGTCGCCGGCGCCGCCGAGGCCGCCGCCGGGACTCGTGGTGGCGTCCAGCGTCGCGGCGGCACCACCGAAGGCGAGGACGGCCAGGACGGCCACCGCGACTGCCGTCGCCCGGTCGCGGTTCACGGGGGGCCGTAGGCCCGTGACGGCCAAGAGCGTTGCCACTCCGGGGCGCTCGCCCGTCCTCAGCTCACGCCGGTCTGGAGGTCGCCCAGCAGCCGGCCGACGAACAGTCCGACACGAGGGGCGACCTCGTCGTGCCCGGACCGCTCGGCGGGCAGCGCCCGGAGCTCCGCGACGAACTCCCGGTCGTGGGTCAGCGCCCGCACCGCGTCGCCGACGTCGACAACCAGCCCCTCGTCGCCGGTGTCCAGGTCCGGGTAGCGCCGGCGGTGCCAGTCGCTGTACTCGACCGTCCAGGCGGGCCCGCCGACCAGCTCGACCACCCGGTCCAGCGGGCCGATCCGGACCGGACCGTCCGGGCCGTCGACGTACACCTCCCCCTCGCGGACGTGCGTGCCGAACCGCCCACCCTCCCGCCGGTGGTCCATGGGTCCCCGGATTCATCGTCGACGTGCATAAGCCTTGCCAGCGGCTCGGAGCGTCGTTCTGGGGGACTTCGCCGGCTCGAGTACCTGGATGCAGGGGGCGTTCCGGGCGACAGCGACGACGGCTCCGTCCGGGTCTCGAGGAGACTGCCGCCGTCGTGATCTCCCGCGACCCGGCTCCACGCCGGCGGCTTCCGCGCCCTTCGGAACCTTCTTTACCGGCGTGGCGGTTCCCGTAGGTACGAATGGCTGTACGCTGGCTCGACGGAATCGGGTCCGACGACCTGGACTCCGTCGGCGGTAAAGGGGCGTCGCTCGGCGAGATGACCGCCGCCGGGCTGCCCGTGCCGCCGGGCTTCGTCGTGACCGCGGGGACCTACCGGGAGTTCATCGAGTCCACCGGCATCGCCGAGGAGCTGTTCGCGGCGGTCGACGTCGACGCCGAGGACTCCGCGGCGCTCGCCGAGGCCGAGGCGGCGGCCAAGGAGCTCGTGCTCGGCACGGAGATGCCCGCCGACCTCCGGGAGTCCATCCTCGAGGCCTACGCCGACCTCGACGACGGCGAGGCGTTCGTCGCCGTCCGGTCGTCGGCCACCGCCGAGGACCTGCCCGACGCCTCGTTCGCCGGCCAGCAGGAGACGTTCCTCAACGTCAGCGGCGGCGAGGAGCTGGTCGACCGCGTCAAGCGCTGCTGGGCGTCGCTGTTCACCCAGCGCGCCATCTACTACCGCGGCGAGCAGGGGTTCGACCACGAGTCGGTCGACATCGCCGTCGTCGTCCAGCGGATGGTCGACGCCGAGAAGTCCGGCGTGATGTTCACCTCCCACCCCTCGACCGGCGAGGACAAGCTCATCATCGAGGCCGCCTGGGGGCTGGGCGAGGCGGTGGTCTCGGGGTCGGTGTCGCCGGACAACTACGTCATCGACCGTGCCAGCGGCGAGGTGCTCGAGGCGACGGTCGCCGACAAGAAGCTGATGCACGTCAAGGACCCCGAGACGGGCAAGACCGTCGAGCGCGACGTCCCCGAGGACAAGCGCGAGGCCCAGGTGCTCGACGCCGGGGAGGTCGAGCGGCTGGTCGACCTGGGCGAGCGCGCCGAGGCCCACTACGACGACCCCCAGGACGTCGAGTGGGCCATCGCCGACGGCGAGGTGTACATGCTCCAGTCGCGACCCATCACGACCATCTCCGAGGAGTCGGCGGCGGCCACCACCGCCGACGGCGGCAACGGCGACGTGCTGCTCGACGGCCTGGGCGCCTCTCCGGGCATCGCCTCGGGGCCGGTCCGCATCGTCCACAAGCTCGACCAGCTCGACAAGGTCGGCGACGGCGACGTCATCGTGACCGAGATGACCACGCCCGACATGGTGCCCGCGATGAAGCGCGCGGCGGGCATCGTCACCGACGAGGGCGGCATGACCAGCCACGCCGCCATCGTGTCCCGGGAGCTGGGCGTCCCGGCGGTCGTCGGCACCGGCAACGCCACCGAGCTGCTCGGCGACGGCCAGATGGTGACCCTGGACGGCGACAAGGGCACCATCACCGAGGGCACCACCGACCGCGACGGCGACGACGAGCCCCACGCCGACGTCCGCCCGCAGAACCCGGTCAAGCCCATGACGGCGACCGAGGTGAAGGTCAACGTCTCCATCCCCGGCGCCGCCGAGCGCGCCGCCGCCACCGGCGCCGACGGCGTCGGGCTGCTCCGGCTCGAGCACATGGTGCTGTCGACGGGCGAGACGCCCGAGCACTTCATCGAGGAGCACGGCGCCCGCGCCTACGTCGAGGAGCTCGTCGAGGGCGTCCGCGGCGTCGCCGACGAGTTCTACCCCCGGCCGGTCCGGGTCCGGACGCTGGACGCCCCCACCGACGAGTTCCGCCAGCTCGAGGGCGGCGGCGACGAGCCCGACGAGCACAACCCAATGCTGGGCTACCGGGGCATCCGGCGCAGCCTCGACCGCCCGGACGTCTTCGAGCACGAGCTCGAGGCGTTCGCCCGGCTGTTCGAGATGGGCTACGACAACGTCGAGATCATGTTCCCGCTGGTCAACGACGCCGAGGACGTGATCCGGGCCCGCGACCTCATGGCCGGCGTCGGCATCGACCCCGAGAAGCGCACGTGGGGCGTCATGATCGAGACGCCCGCCTCGGCACTCACCATCGGGGAGATGGCCGCCGAGGGCATCGACTTCGCGTCGTTCGGCACCAACGACCTCACCCAGTACACCCTCGCGGTCGACCGCAACAACGAGCGCGTCGCCGACCGCTTCGACGAGCTCCACCCCGCCGTGCTATCGCTCATCGCCGACGTCATCGGGACCTGCCGCGAGCACGACGTCGACACCTCCATCTGCGGCCAGGCGGGCTCGAAGCCCGACATGGTCCGGTTCCTCGTGAACGAGGGCGTCTCCTCCATCTCGGCGAACATCGACGCTGTGCGGGACGTCCAGCACGAGGTCAAGCGGGTGGAGCAGAAGCTGCTGCTGGACTCGGTGCGGTAGGACGGGCAAGGGATTCATTCCTCGTTCGGGGGAAGTAACCCGTCGGCCACGGACTCGGGAGACCACCCGTTTGCTCATCTACGGGAACTCCTCCTTGTCACCGCCTACCACCCGTCGGGCATGAGCCCACGAGTCCGCCGGAAAGTCCCCCGCTCGACGGCTAGCATTTCGCGTGACCGCGACCGCTGACCGCCACTCGTGCTTGAA
>CAYWNQ010000074.1:0-9549 GCA_964459695.1 uncultured Halobacteriales archaeon
CGGCTGGTCGGCCAGCCGACGGGCCGGGAGCGGCGCTCGGGCCGCGACCCGGGGAAGGGCAGGCTTGCGGGTTGGTGGGACTGGAAGGGGCGAGGCGCTGGACGAAGGCAGCCGACGCAAGCACTGCAGTGAACGCAGTGAGCGAAGCGCGCAGCGAGGCTCCCGAGTCCAGCGCCTCGGGGCTTTCCGTGTGGTGGCGGCGGTCGAGCACGAGGATGCTAGCCAGCGCCTCGGGGCTTTCCATACCGGACGGTCCAGCACGAGCTTCGGGCAGTCCTCGAGGCAGCCGCACCGGTCGAGGGGACGCCGGATCGACTGCCGGTATCAGACACTCGGCCGTTCCTCGCCCTGGTGCGCCCGGACCCACAGCTCCCCGATCCGCGACAGCCGCGTCCGGTAGGAGTTGCCGTGCTCCTCCTGCTCGATGTAGCCCTTCCCGCCGGGGCCCAGCCGGTCGACGTTGTAGATGACCTTCGAGCGGAACGAGTCGGTGTACTCCTCGTTGAGGTCGGTGGCGAGCGTCCCGGCCAGCTCCGAGATGGACTCGAACTCCTCGTGCTCGCCGAGGGTGTAGAGGATGAGCTCCTCGAAGGGCTTGACGTTGGAGAACGACGCCACCGGGAGCTCGATGATGTGGCTGCCGCCGATCTCCTTGGCGCCGATGGTGGTGCCCCGCTCGTCGAACTCCGCCAGCAGCGCGTCGGCGCTGTCCAGCCGCTCGCGCAGGCGCTCGTCGTCGATGTCGCCGCCGTCCGCGAGCGCCTCGCCCAGGAGGTCGCGCTGGCGCCGGAGCTCCTCGGCCAGCTCGGTCTCGAGGTACTTCTCCGGGACGGTGTAGTAGGTGTGGATCTGGTCGCGCTCGCCCTCGCGCTCGACCATGATGGAGTGGGCCGCGGTGGCGAAGGCGAAGCTGACGGTGCGGGGCATCGCCGAGACGTTGACCCACACCTCGCCGCCCCGGTCGAGCTCGGCGTTGATGAGCTCGAAGGCCTGCTCGAAGGCGGCGTCGTAGTCGTACACGTCGCCGACGACGAACCGCTCGGTCTCGGCGCCCAGCAGGTTGCGGAAGTCCTGCTCGAGCTTGCCGGCGAGGTTCCGGGAGTACTCCACGTTGGCCTCGCTGCCGACCGCGCCCTCCAGCAGGATGACCCGGTCGACGTCCAGCTGGTCGCGGACCAGCGGCGCGATCAGCCGGTCGTAGTCGAACCCGACCGGCACGATGTGGGTCTGCATACCCGGTAGGCGTCGGTCGGGGGACAAAAAACCGCAGTTCCCGGCGCCGGAGTTGGCCCTCCGGTGCCGCTCGCTGCGAGCTGGCCTCGGTGTCTTCCAGGCCTCGCTACTCCTCGGTCGTGTCCAGGCCGAGCGCGCGGTTGACGCCGCAGTAGCACGTCAGGGCGTTGAACCCCAGGCCGACCGCGCCGATGCCCGCCAGCGCGGCGCGGCGCCGGGCGCCCTTGCGCAGCGCCAGGAGCGCCACCACCGCGAGGACCGCGGCCAGTACCGCCCGGGCCGTCCGGTCGCGACCGCCGACGTTCCGATCGACGTCCATACCGGGGGTCCAGGACTCGGGGGCCTTGAATCTTCACCCCCGGACCAGGCGCCGTCCGGAGCGCCTCGCCGTCGATACCGCCCGGGCGGCGGCCCCCGGCGAACGGCCGTCGGCGTCGCGGCGGGCAGCCCTCAGACCAGCCCGACGCCGAGGCTGAAGGCCCACGCCTGGCCGGCAGTCGCCGCGACGATCAGCGCACCGCCCGCCAGGGAGACGTTCTTGAGGAACTGGGTCATCTGGTCCTGCTTCTGGTCGTCGGGGACGGCCCAGAAGTCGTGCATCACGAGCGCCGCGGCCAGCAGGAAGCCGGCGACGGCGAGTGCGCCCACGACCGGGAACGCGCCGACGGCGATGCTGATGCCGCCGGCGACGAGGACGGCGCCCGACGCCAGCACCGACAGTCGTGGCGCCGGAACGCCCTTCTGTTCGGCGTAGCCGGCCATCCCGTCGGTCCCCGTGAAGTGGTTCAGGCCCATGAACGCGAGGACGCCGCCGAACAGCACGCGCCCGACCAGCAGGGCCACGCCCTCGATGCCGGTGACGGCCATCAGGCGCTCGCCTCCGGATACCGCGACCGGTCCTCCGTCGATGCGACAGCTGTGGGTTCGGTTCGGTTATCGACTATCATCACACAACGTAGTTCGTTTCGGAACCCACATATATGCTCGGCGACATGGTTGCAATCAGGTAGCATCCATGTCATCGATGGATACGCAGTCCGAAGAGACGGTCGAGGAGAAGAACGCCGGAGCGTGCTCGGTCGTCGACGCGGTCGAGCTGATCGGCTCGGAGTGGCGGCTCGTGGTGCTCCACGACCTCGCGGACGGCGAGAAGCGGTTCAACGAGCTCAAGCGCTCGACGGGGGCGAGCTCGCGGACGCTGTCGCGGGTGCTCGACGACCTGGAGGATGCGGGCCTGGTGGCACGCCGGGTCGAGGACCGCCCCATGGCCTCGTACTACTCGCTGACCCCGCGCGGTGAGGCGCTGTGCCCGGTGTTCGACGAGCTCGAGACCTGGGCCGACGAGTGGCTCTGAATCCCCACTCCGGCCAGTAGTCCACGCAGTATCGCCCCTGTCGGGGGGGGGGCCGTGGAGGGGGCGCAGCCCACTCGACCCGCGAGGAAGTCAATAGGCTTACGCTCCTGTGGATCCACAGGGATGGACGCCTCATGCGTCCACGGACTCACGACGCACGCACATCCACCATCACCGCCCCGGACGGGGCAGTTCACCGATGCACGACACCGCCAAGTACCTCATCAACGCTGACATCACCGCCGAGGGCGTCGTCGAGCGGTCCGACGTCGTCGGCGCGATCTTCGGGCAGACGGAGGGCCTCCTCGGGGAGGGGCTGGACCTCCGGGACCTGCAGGACGCCTCGAAGGTCGGGCGCATCGACGTCGAGATCGACTCCGAGAACGGCCAATCGTTCGGCCAGCTCACCATCGCCACCTCGCTGGACCGCGTCGAGACGGCCGTCCTCGCCGCCGCGCTGGAGACCATCGACCGCGTCGGCCCGTGCCGGTCGACGGTCGAGGTCCGGCGCATCGAGGACGTCCGGGCGGCCAAGCGCCGGGAGGTGGTCGAGCGCGCCACCCAGCTGCTGAGCGAGGCCTTCGAGGGCACGGTCATGTCCAGCGAGGAGCTGGTCGAGGAGGTCCGCCGGTCGGTCCGGGTCGAGGACGTGACCGAGTACCGCGGCCTCCCCGCCGGCCCGCGGGTCGCCGACGGCGACGCCGTCGTCGTGGTCGAGGGCCGCGCCGACGTGCTCCGGCTGCTGGAGTACGGCGTCAAGAACGCGATCGCCGTCGAGGGCACGGACGTGCCCGACGCCGTCGCCGACCTGACCGCCGACCGGACCGTCACCGCGTTCCTCGACGGCGACCGCGGCGGCGACCTCATCCTCAAGGAGCTCGCCCAGGTCGGCGACGTCGACCACGTCGCCTTCGCGCCGCCGGACCGGGCCGTCGAGGACCTCGCCCGCCACGAGGCGATGGCGGCGCTCCGTGACAAGGTGCCCTACGACGCCGTGGCCGACGCGTCGGCCCCGCGGGACGCCGTGCGGGCCGACGGCGCGGTCGACGGCAGCGAGTCGGCCCCCCACTCCGACGAGGGGGCGCCCGAACCCGGCACAGCCGAGCCGGACACGGCCCCGACCACGGGCGGTGGCGACGACGCGCCAGCCGGCGGGACCGACGACCCGGAGGCAACCGCGACCGCCGGTGGCGGTGAGCCGCCGCAGACGGCCGAGCAGCCGCCCGACGGCAACGGGACGAGCGCCGACGGCGAGCCGAACCCCGAGGACGGCGAGGGGGCACCGGAGACTCTCCGCGGACACGTCCGCGAGGTTGTCGGCGGCGGAACCGGTGCAGTCCGGCTGCTCGACGCCGGCTACGGGGTCGTCGCCGAGGGCGCGGCTGACGACGCCTTCGAGCTGGTGCGGGACGCCGACGCCGTGCCGGCGGCGGTCGTGCTCGACGCCGAGCTCGACCAGCGGGTGCTCGACGTGGCCGCCCAGCGCGGCGTCGACCAGGTGGTCGCACGCTCGACGGGCGAGTTCGTCAAGCGACCGACCGGCGTCCGGGTCCGCAGCGCCGAGGAGCTGGAGATCGAGGCCGAGTGAGGCCGGCTCACGCCGACCGCGCCAGCCGGAGGCCGTCGACGGCGCCGTCGCCGTCCCCGTAGTGGTCCGGCAGCCGCCCCGTTCGGTCGAACCCGACGGCGTCGTAGAACGCAAGCGCCGCCTCGTCGTCGGCACGGACGGTGAGCCGGAGCTCGTCGACGGCCAGCCGGTCGGCCAGCGCCGCCAGCAGCGCCGTGGCCCGGCCCTCGCGCCGGGCGTCCGGCGCGACCGCCAGCTCGACGACGGTGGCGGTCCCGGCGTCGCGGTCCTCGCCGCCGCGCGTCGGTCCGCCGCCGGCCACCGCGAGCACGTACCCGACGGGCCGGTCGCCGTCGGTCGAGACGAGCAGCGTGGCCCCGGCGCCGCGGGCTCCCAGCTCCAGGAGCGCCGGGACTGCCGAATCGAGCGTCTCGGCCTGGAGCGCGCCCAGCCCCGCGAGGTCGCCGGGCCGACCGGGCCGGATCATGCGGCGAGGCCGGCGAGCAGCAGGAGGGCCGCCACGGCGGCCCCCGCGGCGGTCGCCACCAGGTTGACGCCCTGGTTCCCCAGCGTCTCGCCCTCGACGGTGGCGCCCAGCAGGCTGTCGACGGTCATGCCGACGACGCCGGCCAGCACCACCACCGCCGTGCCGGCCACCGAGAGGTCGTAGAACACCGCGGCGATGGCGGCGATGACGGCGGCACCGACCAGGCCGGCGACCTCGCCCTGCCAGGTCACCGCGCCGTCGGTGCCCGGCTCGACGGTCTCGAGCGTGGTGATGAGCTTCGGCCGGTCGTAGAGACCGCCGATCTCGCTGGAGAGGGTGTCGCTCATCGCCGTGGCGACGCTGCCGGCGAACGCCAGCCGGAACACCTCCCGCGGGGCGCCGACGTGGTCGGCGGCGGCGAAGGCCACCACCGCGACGAGCGCCACCGCCGAGTTGGCCAGCACGTTGCCCGACCCCCGCGCGCCCTCGTTTGCCTCCGCGATGCCCCGGCGGCGCTTCTCGTCGTACCGGAACTTCGTCGCGAGGCCGCCGAGGCCGAAGAACGTCAGCAGGATGGCGAACCAGCCGTAGCCGCCCAGCACGACCGCCAGCAGCGCCAGCAGGACGCCCGTCAGCATTCCCGGGATGGAGGCCGTCCCGAGGGCGTAGGCCAGCGAGCCGAGCGCGACGGTGACGCCGAGACCGACGGCGACGCGGACCGAGGCCGGCGGGGCCTGTCCCTCGAACAGCACGACGAACAGCCACAGCAGCAGCCCGACCGTCACCATCACGAGCGGGTCGTCGCGCTCGAACAGCACCGCCCGCAGCAGCCCGCCGGTCAGCGCCCCGGCGGTCCCCAGGAACACCGCCAGGGCGGGTGCGACCGTCTGGCCCTGGATCGCGGCGGCGGCGAACACGCCCCCGACGCCGGCGGCGGCACCCCCGGCCGCGAACGCCGCCGCCGAGAGGAACGGGTCGGTCCACCGGGTGCGGGCCACCGCCTGCACCAGGTTGCCCCCCGACAGCACGAACACGGCACCGACGAACGCGCCGTCGGGCATGCCGAAGCGCCCGGCGGCGATGGCCAGCCCCGCCGCCGCCAGCGAGAAGCCCGCCAGCCCGTAGAGCCGGCCGTCCTGGTAGTCGCCCGGCCGGGCCAGCAGGTCGAACGCCCGGCCCTCGCCGGCGACGTACAGCGCGTAGCCGGCGACGACGGCGAACGGCAGGACGCTGGCGGCGACCCGGGGCCCCGGCGGTCGGCCCGCCACCGCCGGGGCCACGAGCGACAGCGCCCCGACGAGCGCGAACGCGCCCGCTCGCCGGACGTTTCCGGTGCCAGTCACGGCCGGGAGTTCCCCCGAGGGCTACTTAACCTTCCCGAACGGCCCCGTGAGTCCCGCTGCGGTCCGGTCGGGCCGCCGAACGGCCATTTCGAGAGCTCCAGGTGGTGGTGGAGACCACCTGCTCCATCCCACGAATCGCCCACGATCGGAACCGCGATCTGGCGGTACTCGTAGTTCGAGCACGAGTAGCTGTCTGCGGCCGCGGTCGAACGCGGTCTCGTGGACCAGCCAACTGGGTACTCCATCCGGTTTCGGTCGAGTATCACACGAACGTCGGGCCGCTCGGAGCGTTTGGACGCACCGTCGCTCCCAGGCACGACCGAACGTCACGCTTAGGCCCCCGTATACCGAGAGCCCCACCAGTGGGCCTGTACGACCGGTACCTCGCCGCCAGGGTGGCGCGGTCCGACGCGGACACCCCCGACCGGGTCGCGCTGGTCATCACCGAGCGCGACCTGCTCCAGCCCGGCGCCTACGAGACGCTGGAGGCGTTCTTCGGGTGGGCCTTCGACGCCGGCGCCGACCGTGTGCTGGTATACGTCTCGGTGGTCGACTCCGACGCCGCCTCGGCACTCCGGCAGGCGTTCGCCGACGTCGACGCCCCCCGCGAGGTCGCGGTCCGGGCGCCCGGCGACGAGCGCACCGCCGACGCCCCCATCCAGGTCTCCATCGGGCTGGGCGGCAAGGCCGAGTTCGCGACGGCGGTGCGGACCATCGCCGAGGAGGTGGCCGCCGGCGACCTCGACCCGGACGCGGTCGACGAGGCGGCCATCGAGGACCGGCTGGTCTTCTCCGGGGCGCCGGACCTGGTCATCAAGACCGGCGCAGAGCGGCTGTCGGACTTCATGATCTGGCAGTCGGTCTACTCGGAGCTGCACTTCACCGACGTCAACTGGCGGGACTTCCGCCGCCGGGACTTCCTGCGGGCGGTCCGGGACTACCAGGACCGCCAGCGCAGGTTCGGCCGGTGACTCCCGGCGTCGGTCGCGGCGGGGTCGTCAGTCCGCCGCCCGGCCCTCGTCCTCGTCGACGTCCTCGAGTTCGCCGGAGGGCAGCGACCCCCGGAACCGCCCGAGGACCTGCCGGGCCTCCCGGAGTTCCGCGTCGCCGAAGGCCCGCACCAGCGCCAGCGCCCGGCGAGCCCGCGTGCGCCGCCAGGACTCCTCGCGGGCCTCGTAGGTGCGGATGGCCCGCAGGAAGTCGACCCGGGAGAACTCCGGCCAGTACGGCGCACAGAAGAACACGGCGGCCTCGTTGCCGTTGGCGTGCCACGGCAGGAAGTTCGAGGTGCGCTCGTCGCCGCCGGTGCGGATGATGAGGTCGACGTCCCGGGCCGGCCGGGCGTCGAGGCGGCGCTCGACGGCGTCGACGTCGATGTCGTCGGGGGCGAGGTCGCCGTCGTCGACCGCCTCGGCGACGTCGCGGGCGGCGCCCAGCAGCTCAGCGCGGCCGCCGTAGGCCAGCGCCACGTTGAGGTGGAGGTCGTCGTAGCCGGCGGTCCGCGAATCGGCGTAGGCGACTGCCTCCCGGACCCGCTCGGGGAGTCGCTCGACCTGGCCGATGGCCCGGATGCGGACGCCCTCCTGGTGGACCTGCTCGTGGTCGGCGAACTCCCGGAGCTTGGTCTCGATGAGGTCGAACAGCTCCTCGCGCTCGGCCTCGGGGCGGTCGAAGTTCTCCGTCGAGAAGGCGTACAGCGTCAGCTCCTGGACGCCGAGGTCGTCGCACCACTGCAGCATGGCCTCGGTGGTCTCGGCGCCGGCGCGGTGGCCGCTGGTGGCCTGGTCACCCCGTTCGCGGGCGTAGCGGCGGTTGCCGTCCTGGATGACCGCGACGTGGGTGGGGACCCCGTCGCCGGAGAGTTCGCGCTCGAGCAGTCGCTCGTAGGCGCGTTCGGCGTGACGACGGACCCACCCGAACATGGCCGGTCCTGCGACGGGCGGGGATATCAGCCTTGTGACCTGTCGTCCGGCCCTGGCACCGCCGTCGACGCCGGCGTCGGCGGATTCCGGCCCTGACGGGGTTCACCCGCAGGGTTTTTACCCCGTGGCGGCATCTGTGGGGGTGCAATGGCGAAAGGCGTTGTTGACTTCTTCAACGAAACCGGCGGCTACGGCTTCATCGAAACCGACGAGTCCGACGAGGACGTGTTCTTCCACATGGAGGACATCGGCGGGCCCGACCTCGAGGAGGGCCAGGAAGTCGAGTTCGAGATCGTGCAGGCGGACAAGGGTCCGCGTGCGAAGGATCTCGAACGACTGTAGCCGGTTCGGGTCGACACGACAGCGGTAGCGGTTACGAGCGCGGCGGTCTGGATTCTGGGTCGTCGTAACAATCCGTCCCGAGCGGCTGCGCCGGGGTGGAGGAACTCGCGCCCAGCGTGGCCTCTGGCTGGAGAGGCCCGGGCGCTGGTTAGCATGCTCGTGCTCGACCGCAACCGCCCGGAAAGCCCCGAGGCGACGGGCCGCACTTCGTTCACGACCCGGGGATAACCGCCAGAAGCCCCCGTCCGTGCCGGCCGACTACCCGGCGGGGCTTTCCGGCGGTACTCGTAGGTTCAAGCACGAGATGCGGTCTGCGGTCACGGTCACGCGCACACCGCGCGGTCCGAGCGAGGGGACCGACCAGTCAACGAACGACTCAACCGCACGTTCCGAGGTGGACCGCCAGCGGTTTATCGCCGCTCCACCGACGTCCACGTATGGCCGAACCGGCCGACGACGACCTCTACCGCCGGGTCGAGGCGCTGCTGGAGCCCGGCGACGTCGCCCTCGACGGGCTGGTCGTCCACACCGACCTCGGGAGCGACCAGGAGCCCGCCCTCCACCAGTTGACGGTCGACGTCGGCGATGCCGTCGCGGCCCACGCGGGCCTCGACCCCGCCGACACCTACGTCCACTCGGGCAACGACGACCCGGAGTTCGGCGTCAACCAGCACCAGGGCCGGACCATCGAGGGCGACGAGTTCGTCTGGGAGTGCCAGCAGTTGCTGCGGGAGGGGAGCTACGACGTCGTCGTCTACTACGGCAGCGACGTCGACCACGAGGACCTGCTCGCCGACCTGCGGGCCGACGGTCTCGACGTCACCGGGGTCGAGGGGGCGGGCTGAGGGTGCCCACGGCCGTGGGACGCCGGAGCTCGCGTCGCCGGCGGAGCCGCGAGCCGCGACGCTTATTCGCCCCCGGTCCCGACCACCGACGATGACCGACGCCGACCTGGACGACGTCGACCGGGCGGTGCTCAACGCGTTCCAGGGCGGGTTCCCGGTGGTCGCCGAGCCCTGGGAGCCGGCGGCAGCCGCCCTGGCCGAGCACGGCGTCGACGTCGACGCCGCCGCCCTCCGCGAGCGGGTGGCGCGGCTCGACGAAGCGGACGTCCTGACGCGGTTCGGGCCGCTGGTCCACGCCGAGGAGATCGGCGGCGCCGCCACGCTCGTGGCGATGCACGCCCCCGAGGAGCGGTTCGACGCCGTCGCCGAGCAGGTCAACGCCCACCGCGAGGTGGCCCACAACTACGAGCGCGAGCACCCCCACCTCAACATGTGGTTCGTCGTCTCGGTGGCCGA
>CAYWNQ010000075.1:0-9548 GCA_964459695.1 uncultured Halobacteriales archaeon
GCCTACGAGCCCGCCGGCGACGAGGGCAAGACGCCGGTCGCCGTCGACTACGAGTTCTGAGCACCGATGCGTCCCGCGCCCGCCGAGCGCTCGCCCGCCGACCTGCTCGCCTTCGGCGTCGTCAACCTCGACAAGCCGCCGGGCCCGTCGGCCCACCAGGTCGCCGGGTGGCTGCGGGACCTCGCCGGCGTCGACCGGGCGGCCCACGCCGGGACGCTGGACCCGAAGGTCACGGGCTGTCTCCCGGTGCTGACCGGCGACGCGGTCCGGGCGGCGCGGGTGTTCGACGACGCCGACAAGACCTACGTGGCCGTGCTGGAGGCCCACGCCCCGCTGCCCGACGACCTGCCGGCGGTGCTGGCCGAGTTCGAGGGGCCCGTCCTCCAGACGCCGCCGCGCAAGTCCGCCGTCGTCCGCGAGCGCCGGACCCGGACCGTCCACGAACTCGAACTCCTCGAACGCGAGGACCGCCGCGCGCTCCTCCGGGTCGACTGCGAGGCCGGCACCTACGTCCGGAAGCTGTGTCACGACCTCGGGCTGGCGCTGGGCACCGGCGCCCACATGGGCGACCTCCGCCGGACGCGGACGGGCGGGTTCGACGACGCCGACCTCGTCACCCTCCAGGACCTCCAGGACGCCCTCGTCCGGTGGCGCGAGGACGGCGAGGACGGCTGGCTCCGCGAGGTGGTCGCGCCCGCCGAGCGCGCACTCGAGGGGCTGCCGGCGGTGACCATCGCCCCGTCGGCCGCCGAGTCGGTCGCCGAGGGCGCGCCGGTGTACGCCCCCGGCGTCGTCGACGCCGCGGGTGACCCCGGCGCCCTCGTCGCCTGCTACACGCCCGACGGCAGTGCCGTCTGTCTCGGGACCCTCGTCGGCGACCCCGAGGCCGACGCCGGCACCGTCGTCGACCTCGAGCGCGTCCTCGTGTAAAGCGAAGTCCTTAATGCGGGCACTGCCCTCCCTCTGGATGCCCGGGACCGTGGGGTAGTGGTATCCTCAGCGCATGGGGTGCGTTGGACCCGAGTTCAATTCTCGGCGGTCCCACTGTTTGCGGTTCCAACGGGGGAGTCGGGGACGCTGGCCGTCGCCGTGGTGACGGCGCTGGCCACCCACCAGGCCGTCCGGTGACTCGGTGCCGACCGAGGGAGTCCTGCCCACCGCAGTACGGCGATTATTGCAGGTTACACACTACCAACGTTTATAGTGGGTGACTGTTAAGCACGGCCCATGCCGAACGACCCTCCGTTCGAGTGGGATCGCGTTCAGGGGTGGACCGCGACGGTCCTGGTCGCGCTGGCGATGGTGACGAGCCTCGCGCTGGCCGGCGTCGGCGGTGCGGCAGCCGCCGGGCCCGCCGCGTCGGCCGCGGACGGCCCGGCCGCCCTCCAGGACGACGGCGACAACAGCACCCTGGAGCCGGCCGACGAGATCTACGTGAGCGACGACGGCGACGCCGTGCTGCAGTACGAGAGCGACGCCACCGACATCACGACCGGGCGGTTCAGCGTCGACGTGAGTGCCGGACTGCTCCACGCCCTCGCGGTGACCGAGACCGACGGGGAGTTCGACGGCTCGCTCGACGCCTCGGCGGTGCTCGAACCCGGGCGGCTGGCCGGCAACGGCTCGCTGACGGTCGCGCGCCCCGAGGGCCTCGAGTCGCTGGACCTCCAGGTGAGCGGGGCCTCGACCACCGAGGAGTCCGCTCTCGACGCGACGATGTCGGCGGCGTTCGCCACGAGCACGGCGCCGACGGCGCAGCTGGTCTCCTCCGCCAGCACATCCGGTGAGTTCGTGACCACCGGCTCGGCGATGACCACCGAGGGGAGCGCGGAGGTCCAGCTCGCCCAGCCGATCGCACCGGAGATGTACCAGTCGTTCTCGCTCTCTGAGTCCGACGGCACCTACACGCTGTCGGGCGAGCAGGACATGCGGGTGTCGGCCGACCAGCGCAGCGCGTGGGAGACCCGCGAGCGCGCCAGACAGGCGTTGCAGGCCCAGTACGCCGCGGTGGCCCAGCAGCTCGGCGGCGAGGCGACGGTGACGCTGGACTCGTACTCGTTCGAGCCCGTCGAGGGCGGCAACGCCTACCGGCTCGACATCGCCTTCTCCGTCGAGTACACCGGCGTCGAGGACGCCCTCAACCGGGTGATCACCCAGCTGCTGGCCAGCTCGGCGCAGTTCGACCTGAGCGAGGCGGAGGCCGGAGCGATCGCCGACCGCGTCGCGGCCATCACCATCGACGACATCTCGTTCACCCTCGACGTGGGCGGCGATTCGGGGACCGTGTCCTGGTCGGCCCGCGTCGAGAACTACAACGAGTTGTCGCTCGCCGCCGCGGACCTGCTCGAGTCGATGGAGACCGGAGAGGGCGGATTCGGCGGCGTGGAGGGCGCGTCCTCGACCCTGCCCGACCCACAGACCATCCGTGACCGGGTGGCGGCGCTGCGCTCGACGAACTACACGCAGCGGGTGACCTGGACCGGCGAGGTGGCCCAGCCGTCCAGCGAGCGGCTGTCCGTCGACGCCGAACTCCACGTCGCCTCCGAGAACCGCGCGGCCTACGTCTCCGCGCTTCAGGACGCCGGCATCGGGACCACCAACGTCACCTTCGACGTGAGCGCCCGGGCAGAGGGCGAGGACGTGCTCGCGACCGCCTCGTTCGAGATGGACAGCCACCAGATGCTCGACCAGGGCCTCGACTCGGTGCTCAACGCCTCGGACTCGGCGAGCATGAGCCCCGAGGCCCGCGAGGCCATCCAGGCGTTCAAGCAGGCCGAACTCCAGCGCGCCAAGTTCGGCTTCTCGCTCTCGGACGGCACCGGCCGGATCGAGGCCGCCGCCAAGTTCGAGGACCTCTCGGCGTTCCGCGACGTGCTCGCCGCCGACGGCCGGATGCCGAACATCACCGGCCTCACCGGCGAGGTCGCCGACGAGACGACGAGCTCCTACATCCACGTCCGGAGCGCGGTGGGGGCCGACGCCAGCGAGGAGGACGTCCGCGCGCTGGGGTACGTCGACGACGACACGGTCGTCCACATGCCGGGCACGTACAACCGGACGTTCCAGGGGGCCAACGGCTCGGACGCCCGCGAGTACCTCGGGCTCCCCTCGCCGACGCCGACCGAGGGTGGCGGCGGCTCCACCGGCGCCCTCGGCCCCGGCTTCGGCACGGTGGCGGCGCTCGCGGCGCTCGGGGCAGCTGTCGCGCTGCTGGCGCGCCGGCGGTCGGCGTAACGTAGGACCCCCCTCCTCGACTCAGGGCAGGTCGCGCAGCCGCTCGAGCACCGCGTCGAGGTCCATCGTCGTCACCGACAGCGAGTAGCCGTCGGCCCTGGCCAGGGTCGGCGCGTGCTCCCAGCACGCCTCGGGCGTGAGCCCGTGGAGCACGACCGCCGACGGCGTGGGCGTGACGACCCGGAGCGCGACCAGCGGCGACTCGCCGCGGGTGACCTCCGTGAACACGAGCACCCGGTTGGTCGACTGGCCGTACAGCCGGTAGAACTCCTCGCCCGAGAGCCGCGTGATGGCCTGGATGGAGTCGATGACCGTGTGGCCTGCGACGGTGGTGTCGGTCCCGCCGGCGAGCTCGGTCGCGTCGATGGCGTCGTGGAGCCGCGACAGCGGGAGGGTCGCCGGGTACTCCCGGAGGTCGTGGACGATGTCCGAGTCGAACCCCGCCGAGAGGACGCGGGCGTGCTGGCGCACCCGGCCGCCGCCGCGGCGCTCGTCGATGGCCAGCAGCGCCTCGACCACCCGCCGGACGACCCCGATGCCGGGCGACTCGCGCCGGCCGCTCTCGTAGTCCGACACCACCGACGGGGAGACGTCGAGCTCCTCGGCGAGGTCGGTGCCGTCGACCTCGAACTCGGTTCGCCACTTCCGCAGCGTCGCCCCGGGGTCGTCGCTCAGCACCACCTCGCCGGCGATGCGCTCGGCGAGCTCCTGTCGGGCGTCGGTCACGGGCGGGGAAACGGGTGGCGTGGCGGTAAAGCTCCCGGTGGCGGCGCTGGGACGGACGGCACGTCGAACGGAGGACAGCCCCTGTACCGCACCTGCCGGCCGCATCCCGTGCTTGATCATCGGATATCCTGCCAACTCGACCGCATGATTGCACTTGACCGCAACCGCATCCGCAGACCGTACCTCATGCTTGACCCTAGGAGCACCGCAAGAAATCCCCTGCCCGCTCGACCTGCGAGCACCGCCCGAGTCCAGCGCCTCGGGGCTGTCCGGCCGGGAGGAAGGTGATCCAACGACGCTCCCTGGCCAGTCGGTCGCCACGTTGCTTATGGTCGGTCCAGCCCCAGCGTCGACCATGCCGCCGACGGTGGTCCACGCGGCGCTGGCCGGCCTGCTGGCCGCCGGCGTCGTCGGCCGTCGGCTGACCCCGCGCCGCGCCGCCGTCGTCGTGGCCGCCGGGGCCGCACCGGACCTCGACGCCGTGCTGGCGCTGGCCTGGCCCGGCGCCCACGGTGCCGTGCTCCACACCGTGTTCGTGCCCGCGGTCGCTGCGCTGGCGCTGTACTACGACGCCCACCACCGCGAGCGCTCGGTGGTCCGGACGCGGTGGGGCGCCGCCGGCGTGGCGGTGGCCTGGACCGCGGTGGTGGCCTACGCCGTCGCCGGCATCGGGCTGGACCTCGCCAACGTGGACGCCGCGGCGGTCCTGTGGCCGGTGGACCCACGGTACTACGTCGTGGTCGGCAAGCTGGTGTACACCAGCCAGGGCGGCCTCGTCCAGACGTTCGTCGACCTCCAGTGGGCCTGGCCGCCGGTCGTCGTCGAGAACGTCGGCGGGGCCCACTTCGTTTCCTCGCCGTTCGACGTCCGGCCGGGCCCGGACCCCGCCGACGCGGTGCGGGTGGTCGACGTCGTCGAGTCCGGCTGGCAGCTGCTCGTGACCGCCTGCGGCGTCGGCGGCCTCCTCGTCGCCATCGGGGGTGAGCCCTGATGCCCTCGACGCTGGTCCACCTCGGGCTCGGGCTGGCGGTCGGCGCGGTGGCGCTCCGCGGGCGGTTCGACCGGTGGGCGGTCCTGGTGGTCGCCGCCGCGGTCGCCGTGCCGGACCTGGACGCCTTCGTCGCGCTCGTGTCGGCCTCGGCCCACCGGTCGGTGCTGCACACCGTCCTGATCCCGGCTGGGGCGGGCGGCCTGGTCTACTACGACACCCGCGTCCGGGATGCCTCGCTGCTGCGCGAGCGGTTCGGCGAGCGCGGCGTCGCGCTGGCGTGGACCTGGACGCTGGTCTACGCCGTGGTCGGCATCGGGCTGGACCTCGTCACGGTCCAGGGCGCGAACCTGTTCTACCCGGTCTACGACCAGTTCTTCGAGTTCACGGGCGAGGTCTACGTCTCGACGGCGGAGGGGTTCGTCCAGACCTTCGTCGACGTCACCATCGAGCGCGGAGGCGGTGGCGGTCCGGACGGCGTCGACGTCGACGCCGGCCAGATCGGCTCGACCGACGAGGTGATCGTCGACACCGGCGTCAACCCCGTCGACGACGAGCCCGGCCCCCCGAATCGCCGGTTCCCCATCGTTGTCCGGGGGTGGCAGCTGGCGCTGCTGGTCGCGTCGACCGCGCTCGTCGTGGCGCGCCGGCGGCTCCGACCCCTGCTGGAGGCCGAGGCGTGACGGCCCGGCTGTGAGGCCCCGACCGGTCACCCCTGCGAGGCACGCCACTCCGCGGCGGTGACCGTGTACCGCACGGCGTCGAACACCTCGCCGGTCTCGGTGGCGTGGAAGTTCCGGAGCACGCCCTCCCGTCGGCCGCCGGCGGCCTCGACGTACTTCTCGATGGCGCGGGCGGACCGCTCGTTGTCGACGTGGTGGCTCACGGCGACGGCCTCGAGGTCCAGCCGCTCGAAGGCGACCGCCATGAACGCCGCCGCGCGCTCGCCCGAGTAGCCGTGGCCCCAGAACGGCGTGCGGAGCCACATGCCGAACTCCGCCAGCCGCCGGTCCCAGTCGACGCCGAGGGCGGCGGTGCCGGCGAACTCCCCGGCCCGGGGCTGGCCCTCCCTGGGGTAGACGGCGTAGGTGGCACCCTCGTCGTCCGCGGCGGCGTCGGCGACGTGGTCGACGAACTCGGCGGTCTCCTTCGGGTGGCGGTGGGGGCGCCAGGTCACGAACTCGGTGGTCTCGTCGATGTCCGGCGCCGACTCGGCGACGTGGGGGTACAACTCCAGGGGGTCGAACGACCCGTCGATGCGTTCCAGGCGGAGGCGGTCGGTCTCGAGTTCGTCGGGGAACATGGACATGCGGACCGGTGGCGGACGCGACGGCATAGGCGTTGTCCGACCGTGCGACTGTCTCCCACGACACGAACCTCGTGGGAAATTATAGCATTTCGGGGAATACTTTTCAGTGCTCCCATCGAACGGTCGGCTATGACGGACGCCACGCTCGACGACCGGGGTCGACTCACGTTACCGAAGGATCTCAGGGAGCGATTCGGCGAGCGGTATCGCATCGTCCAGCTCCGGGACGGCATCAAGCTGGTCCCGGTCGCGGACGATCCCCTCGCAGCGCTCCGCGAGGAGTTCGCCGACGTCGAGGCGTCGCCAGGAGAGCTCCGCGAGGAGGCCCGGGCCGGAGGGCTGGACGAGGCCGGCGGTTGAATGTACGTCGAAACCGACTTCGTCCTCGCGCTGGTGAAGGACGACGACTGGCTCGGTGAGGCGGCAGAGGACGTGTACCGCGAGCACCGGGAGTCCCTCTGGACCTCGCGGTTCACGCTCGTCGAGCTGCTGCTGGTGGCGTATCGCGAGGGCCTCGACGCCGAACGGGTGGTGACGAACGCCGCGAGCCTGGTCGAGGTCCGCGGGGACGTCGACTCGGTCGTCGCGGCCGCCAGCTACGTCGCCGACCACGGGTTCACGCCGTTCGATGCGATCCACCTGGTCGAGGCCGACGGCGACACCATCGTCACGAGCGACGACGCCTACGAGGGGTACACCGACCGACTGGCCCTCGACCAGCCGCCGGACTGACCCCGCCTCCGCAACCCCTAAACCCGCTTCGCCCCACCCTCCGACGATGGCCGACTGGACGGAGAAGTACCGCCCGACGACGCTGTCGGAGGTCCGGGGCAACGACTCGGCCCGCGACGACCTGCTGGAGTGGGCCGAGACCTGGCCCGACCACCGCGAGGCGGTCGTCGTCCACGGCTCGCCCGGCGTCGGCAAGACCAGCGCCGCCCACGCGCTGGCCGCCGACATGGGGTGGCCGACCATCGAACTCAACGCCTCGGACCAGCGCACCGCCGACGTCGTCGAGCGGGTCGCCGGCGAGGCCGCCAGGTCGAGCACGCTGACCCAGGCCGCCGAGGGCGAGCCGGGCCGGCGGCTGGTCGTCCTCGACGAGGCCGACAACCTCCACGGCAACGCCGACCGCGGCGGCGCGCGCGCGCTGACGGAGCTGGTCAAAGAGGCCGCCCAGCCGGTCGTGCTGCTGGCCAACGACTACTACGACATGACCCGGGGCCTCCGGTCCAACACCCGGGAGATCGAGTTCCGGGACGTCTCGCCGCGCTCGATCGTGCCGGTGCTCCGGGACGTCTGCCGCAAGGAGGGCGTCGAGTTCGAGGAGGCGGCCCTCGAGCGCATCGCCGACCGGAACGCCGGCGACCTCCGAGGGGCCATCACCGACCTCCAGATGGCCGCCGAGGGCCGGGAGACGATCACCGTCGAGGACGCCACCGCCGGCGACCGCGACCGGACGAAGGGCATCTTCGAGTTCCTCGACGCGGTCCTGAAGGAGGAGGCCCCGGAGGACGCGCTCCGCCTGTCCTACGACGTCGACGAGGCGCCCGACGACCTCCTGCGGTGGGTCGAGGACAAGGCCCCGAAGGTGCTGGAGGGGCCGGAACTCGCCGCGGCCTACGACCGGCTGGCCGACGCCGACCGGTGGCTCGGCCGGGTCCGGGCCACCCAGAACTACTCCTACTGGCGCTACGCCGCCGACAACGTCGCCGCCGGAGTGGCGGCGGCCCGCAGCGAGACCCGCGGGGGCTGGACGCGCTACGGCGGCGCGCCGTACCGCTCCTCGCGCGACGCGACGCGGGACTACGTCGCCGAGCGCGTCGCCGAGACGGCGGGCGTCTCGACGGCCACCGCGCGCCGGGAGGTACTGCCGTTCCTGGCGGCCATGACCCACCACTGCCGCGACCGGGAGCTGACGGTCCGGATGGCCGCCCGCTACGACCTCGACGCCGACCACGTGGCGTTCGTCACCGGCTCCGGGGCCTCGACCAACAAGGTCGAGTCCATCGTCGCCGACGCCGCCGAGCGCCGCGCCGAGGCGACCGCCGCGCACGGCGGCGCGGCGTTCGCCCCCGGGCCGGCCGGGACGGACGACGGTGGCGCCGATTCCGGCGGAGACGACGACCAGTCGACGCTGGGCGACGCCGACGAGACGGCTGCCGGCGGCACCGACGCCGGCGACGACGAGGCCGGGGACGACGAGCCCGACCCGGAGGCGCGCGCCGCAGACGCCGGCGACGACGACCAGCAGTCGGGTCTCGGCGACTTCACGTGAGCCGGGACCGACGGACGTCCCGCTCGCCGGCGACTACTCCTCCTGGGCGTCGACGACGGCCACGCCGGCCAGGTTGACGATGTCCTTGACCTCGTCGCCGCGCTGGAGCACGTGGACCGGCTCGTCCATGCCCACCAGCATCGGGCCGATGGCCTCGGCACCGCCGAGGCGCTGGAGCAGCTTGTAGCCGATGTTGCCCGCCTCGAGGTTGGGGAACACCAGCACGTTCGCGGGGTCGTCCAGCTCCGAGAACTCGTAGGAGCCCGACAGCATCTCCTCGACGACGGCGGTGTCGGCCTGCATCTCGCCGTCGACCGGGAAGTCGACCTCGGGGTCGGCGCGCAGCCGGGCGGCGGCGGCCCGGGGCTTGCGGGTCCCCTCGTTGTCGACGCTGCCGAAGTCCGAGTACGACAGCAGCGCCGCGCGGGGCTCGACGTTGAACCGGCGGGCGAGCTTGGCGGTCTGGCGGGTCACCTCGGCCAGCACGTCCTCGTCGGGGTCCTGGTTGACGGTGGCGTCGGCGCAGAAGACGACGCGGTTCTTGAACGTCAGCAGGTAGACGCCGGCGGCGTACTCGGCCTCGGCGTCGGTGCCGATGACCTGCAGCGGCGGGCGCAGCGCCGACGGGTAGTGGTGCATCAGCCCGGTCAGCATCGCGTCGGCGTCGCCCATCTCCACCATGACGCTGCCGAGGTAGTTGCCGTCGGTGATGAGCTCCTCGGCCTCCCGGCGCGTGACGCCCTTGCGCCGGCGGAGCTCGTACAGCCGGTCGGCGTAGGGCTCGAGGCTCTCGGCCTCGGGGTCGATGATCTCCGGGTCGAAGCCCAGCCCGAGCCGGTCGGCGGTCCGCCGGACCTCGGCCTCGTCGCCCAGCAGCACCGGGTGGGCGATGCCCTGGTCGGTGAGCTGGTAGGCCGCCCGTATCATCTTCTCGTCGTCGCCCTCGGCCAGTACGAGACGCTTGGGGTCGCTCTTGGCCTTGTTGAGCACGACCCGCATCATCTCGCGGCTCT
>CAYWNQ010000076.1:0-7631 GCA_964459695.1 uncultured Halobacteriales archaeon
CCGCGGACGTCCTCGACGCTGTCGGCGCCGCCCTTCATGAACTGGAGCAGGTGGACCCGGTAGCCGTGACCGGCCGCGCGAAAGCCCATCCCCAACGCGGCGGTCGTCTTGCCCTTGCCGTCACCCCACCAGACGGAGACGAGCCCGAACGCCTCGGGAGCGCTCGGCTCGATCGACGTGGCGGTAGGGGTCCGGCCCTTGCCGGGCGTCCGTCGGCGCGTTTCCTCGGGCGTCTCGGGGGTGTCGGCGTCGTCGGTCATAGGGTGTCGATGAACGTGTCGAAGGCCCCGCTGGCGGGGTGGACGTGACAGTACGTGCCCACCGTCCGGTACTCCGTGAGGCCGTCGTGCTCGCCGTCGAGGCCGTCGCCCCGGCGCATCTCGAAGGCGAACCGGGCGTCTCCCGCCGCGGTTGCACTGGAGTAGTGAAACTCGTGGCCCCGGAGCGTGGCGCCCGCCCGGGCGGTCAACGTGTCCTCGCGGGCGGCGACCTCGACGTGGTCGAGCGCGCGGTAGCGGTCGTGCATCCGGACCCTGGCGGGTAGGACCCCGGCCATCTCGTGGGTGGTCCCGTCGGTCGTCGTCAGCGACTCGGCGAGGGCCATGAGCCCGCCGCATTCACCGAGCACGGGGAGCCCGTCGGCGGCGCGCTCCCGGATCGTGGCGAGCGCCGGGCTGCTCGCGAGCGCGTCGGCGTGGAGTTCGGGGTACCCGCCGGGGAGATAGACGCCGTCACAGGGCGGGAGGTCGTCGCCCGCCACCGGCGCGAACGTCGCCACGGTCGCCCGTTCGCGCAGGCGTTCCAGCGTCGCGGGGTACAGGAACCGGAAGGCGTCGTCTCTCGCGACCGCGACTCGGGCGCCGTCGGCCTCGGCGGCGGACTCGGCGGCCGGGCGGGGCGGTTCGGTCGCCATCGACACGAGCGCCTCCGCGTCGACGTGGGCGGCGGCCTCATCGAGGGCGTCGGGGTCCACGGGGGCCTCGTCGGCCAGCTGGAGGCCGAGGTGGCGGTCCGGGATCTCGAGGGCCGAGATCGGCGGAATGCGGCCCAGATACGCGAGGTCATCGGGCAGGGCGTCGCGGATGCCCCGCTCGTGGCGGCCGCCGTGGGCGCGGTTGGCGATGACGCCGACGACGTCGATATCGAGCCCGGCATGGGTGGCGTAGTCCCGGAATCCCAGCGCCGTCGCGGCGACGCTCTCCATGCCGGCGGCCGCGTCGACGACGAGGACGACCGGGAGCTCCAGCGCCTCGGCGACCCTGGCGGTGCTCGACTGCTCGCCGTCGTAGAGGCCCATCACCCCCTCGACGATGCAGACGTCGCCGGCGCCCCGATGGTAGTTCCGTCGGGCGCCGGCCACCCCTTCGAGCCAGACATCGAGCGTCCGGGACGGTCGGCCGGCCACCGCGGCGTGGTGGCTCGGGTCGATGAAGTCGGGCCCCGCCTTGGCGGGCTGGACGTCGTAGCCCGCGTCGGCCAGCCCGTGGATGACGGTCACCGTCGCGACGGTCTTGCCGACGCCCGACGCCGTCCCCGCGATGACGATCCCCCTCATGTCGCTTTCCTGACGACCAACACGGCCAGGTCGGAGAAAGGCGTGTCGTCGGGGCTGTCCCCGCCGGCGTGTCGGGCGAGTGCCGCGAGGTTGGTGCGGTGGACGGCCTCGTCGTCGTGGCTCAGGCGTTCGTACACGATGGCGTCGAGCGTCCTCGGGGCGCCTTCGCTGACCAGCACGGCGGCGATGTCGGCGGGCATCAGGTCGTAGGGTCGCGGCAGGACGAGCAGGTGGCGGTCGCCGACATCCCGGAACAGTTGTTCGAGGGCGTCGCCGAGCGGGCCGCGCTGGTGGAGCGTCACGAACGTCGACCCCTCGAGGGGCGTCCGGGCGCGGCTCATCGCCAGCTGGATAGCGGAGATCCCCGGCACCACCCGGACCGACCCGACGACCGCCCGCTCGACCTTCCGGAGGAACTCGTAACCGGAGACGTTGGGGTCGCCCATCTGGACGGCGACGCCCCGGGCGCCATCGGCGACCCGGTCGCCGAACTCCTCGAGGATCGCGCCTTCGTCATCGTAGCTACACGGCAGGCAGTCGGCGTCAGTCAGCGGCGCGATGTGGTCGACGACGGTGGCGAAGCCCACGACGACGTCGGCGTTCTCGAGCCGGTCGCGCGCCCGGCCGGTCAGATAGTCCGGGTCGCCCGGGCCGATCCCGATGACGTGGACCGGGTCGCCGGTACCCTCGGACGGGCCGGTCCTCACCTCGGATCCCGTCCGGGTCACGGCCGGGGCCTCCTTTCGTCGGCGGTCCGGCCGGCGACGGGCCGTCGGGGGCGCATGCTATACAATTCAAATTTCACTATGTAAATTTTTATTGTATTGCCCCCGTCCCTGGTCGTATGGATCGACGCGTCGCCGTCGTCGCGTTCGTTGTCGTCGCCGCCCTCGCCGTCCCGGCCGCGTTCGGGAGCGCGGCGGCCCAGGAGTCCTGCTCGTTCCCCGTCACGAAGACCGACGCCTCGGGTACAGCGGTGACCGTGACGGATGAACCCCAGCGGGTGGTGACGCTCAACCCGAGCGCGGCCCAGATCATGTGGGAGATCGGTGCCCGCGAGAAGGTCGTGGGCCTCTCCGAGCACGCCAGGTACCTCGAGGGGGCCGACGAGCGCACGGTCATCTCCGGCGAGGAGCAGTTCGTGGTCATCGAGCGGGTCGTCGACCTCGAGCCCGACCTGGTACTGGCGCCGAACACTATCGGGAACGACACCGTCGAGCGGCTCCGGGACGCCGGCCTCACCGTCTACCACTTCCCGGCGGCGTCGACCATCGAGGACGTGTACGACAAGACGACCGTCACCGGCGAGCTGACGGGCGAATGTGACGGGGCCGACGCAACCGTCGCCGGGATGCAGCAGCGCCTCGGGGTGGTCGACGACGCCATCGCGAACCAGGACCGACCCGACGTGCTCTACCTCTTCTTCGGCTACACCGCCGGCCAGGGGACGTTCATCGACGAGATCATTCGGGCGGCCGGCGGGAACAACATCGCGGCCGACGTCGGCATCGAATCCTACCGGCAGATCAGCGAGGAGGTCATCGTCGAGCAGGACCCCGACTGGATCGTCCGCAACTCGAACGACCCGGCCCTCCCGGAGTCCACCGCCCTGAACCAGACGACGGCCGTTCGGGAGGGGCAGGTCGTGGTGGTCCAGATCGAACACCTGAACCAGCCGGCCCCCCGGATCGTCCACGCCATCACGAAGCTGGCCCAGGCGTTCCACCCCGAGGCCTACGCGGCCGCCAACGCCACGCCGACGCCCTCCCCAACCCCGTCGCCGACGCCGACCGCGACCACGGCAACGACCCCGACGGACGCGCCGTCCCCCACGCCGTCGGGCGGCCAACCCGGGTTCGGCCTGCTGGCCGCCGTCGCCGCGATCGTGGCGACCGTCGTCGCCCACCGACACCGGTAGGGCGCCAACGCTCAAGAGCCAGCAGCACGACAGGTCGGCCATGAACGTCGTCTCGACGTCGCCGTCGGGGACCGAGATCCTCTATGCGCTCGGGGTCGAGCCCGTCGCCGTCTCCCACGCCTGCGACTACCCGCCGGCGGTCGCGGACAAGCCCCGGATCGACACCTCGCGCATCGACGGCGAGACCAGCGGCGAGCGCCACGCCCGGACCGAGGCCGCGAGCGCCGACGGCCACGTCTACGACGTCGACGCGCGCCGCCTGCGGGCGGCCGAGCCCGACCTCATCGTCACCCAGGAGGTCTGTGGCGTCTGTGCCGTCGACACCACCGTCGTCGACGAGGTGCTCGCGGACCTCGACGTCGACCCCGAGGTGCTCGGCCTGAACGCGAGCCGGCTCGACGACGTGTTCGACTGTATCCGGTCGGTGGGCCTGGCCGTCGGTCGCGAGGACCGGGCGGCGGCCCTCGTCGCCGACCTCAGACGCCGGCTCGAGACCATCGAGTCGCGGACCGCCGACCTCGACCGCCGGCCACGCGTGGCGGTCATCGAGTGGATGGATCCGGTCCACCTCGCGGCGAACTGGGTGCCGGAACTCGTCGAGCTGGCGGGTGGCACGTACGACCTGGCCGAGCCCGGCCAGCGGTCCGTCGAGAGCCGGTGGTCGACGGTGGTCGAGTACGCCCCCGAGGTCCTCGTCGTGGCCCCCTGTAGCTTCACCGTCGACCGAACGCGGGACCGGCTCGCCGAGCTCGCCGAGCGCGACGGCTGGGACCGGCTGCCCGCCGTCCGGACCGATCGCGTCTTCGGGTTCGACGGGTCGAGCTACCTGACGCGGTGGTCCCCGCGGCTCGTCGATGCGGCCGACCGCCTGGCGGCCGTGCTGCATCCCGACGTGTTCGGCGGGCCGCCGGCCGACGTCACCCGTCTCGGGGCGCCACCGCCGGCGTGAACACCTCGGCGATCCGTTCGGTCCGAACCCCCGAGTCCGCATCCCTGACCGAGCCGGGGCGGGGCCGGTCGGCGTACCGCGAGCGCAGGCTCGCCCCCACCGCCTCGCGGACGCAGGCCCGCGCGGCGGCTCCCACCGCCGTCGCGCTGCCGGCGAACGGCGCCGGCTCGCCCGCCGGGTCACCGCCGACGATCGTGGCGTCGGTCGTCGTGCCCGGGAACCCCGTCTCCGCCAGCAGGGTGGCCGCGCGCGCCTCGACGGCGACGGCGAGCAACGTGGCCAGGGCCCCGTCGTCGAGCGCGCGCGTCGTCCCGACGACCACGTTCACCGTCCCCGGGCCCGCCTCGTCGGCGACGTCGGCGGCGGGCGCCCCGCCCGCTGGGTCCATCGGGAGGGCGGCCGGATTGGACAGCCCGACGGTCGCCACGGCCTCGACTGGCCCCGACCGCGCGCCGCGGGCGTGGGCGAGGTCGACGCCGGTCAGCAGGGCGGGACCGGGTTCGTCGAACCCGGCGGCGGTGCGGCGGTCCTCGATGTACCGCCCGACGTCCGTTCGGTCCCACCCGTCGGGGACCGTCAGGTTGTAGGCGGCGTCCGCCCGTTCGAAGCCGCCGGCCCACCCGGTCGAGAGCCAGCGTGTCCCGGCCCGCCGGAGCTGGAGTACCCCGTCGCTGACGGCGATGTCAAACATCCCCGAGGACCTCCAGGAGCCGGTCGTTCTCCGCGGGTCGACGGACCGCGACCCGGACGTGCGAGTCCAACCTGCGGAAGGTGGTCGCATCGCGGACGGCTACGCCCCGCTCCCGGAGGGCCGCCACGAGTTCGGCCACGTTTCGGTCCCCCACGTCCAGCAGGAGGAAGGGGGCGTCCGAGGGGAACACGTCGAACCGTTCGGCCAGCACCGCCCGCATCCGCTCGCGTTCGTCACGGACCCGCGTCCGCGTCGCCTCGACGAACGACGACTGTCCCAGACAGAACGTGCCGACGGCCCGGGCCGGGGTCCCGAGGTTCCACGGCGGGCGCGCCGTCGCGAGGGCCCGCCGGTGCGCCCCGGTCGCGACCGCGAAGCCCGCGCGCAGGCCCGGCAGCCCGAACAGCTTGGTCAACGAGCGGGCGACGATGACGCCCTCGGTCCCGGCCAGTGAGGGGCGGTCGGTGAAGCCGAGGAACGCCTCGTCGACCAGGAGCGGCGTCCCGGCGTCGCGACAGCGGTCGGCGAAGTCGCGAAGCGCGGCGTCGGCGTAGGCGTCGCCGGTGGGGTTGTTGGGGGTACAGGCGATGGCGAGCGCGTGGCCCGCCGGATCCGCGGCCAGGAGCTCGTCGTGGGCCACGAACGCCGGCTCGGCGCCCTGGAGCCTGACCTCCCGGGCGAACTCGCCGAAGCTCGGGGCGGGGACGAGGACGGTATCGTCGGCGGTCACCGTGGCCTCGACGGCGAGCCGGATGGCGGCCAGGCCCCCGGGCGTCGGGACGACCTGCGCGGGCTCGCAGCCGACGTAGGCGGCCGCGGCGCCGCTAAAGGTGGCGGGCGGCTCCGGGGGGTACGCCCGCGATTCGTCGAGGGCCGCCTCGTAGACCGCCTCGACGCCAGCCGGCGTCGCCGGGTTGATGTTGGCGCTGAAGTCGAGCAGGTCGGGGTCGTCGCTGCCGCCGTGGCGCACGCGGCCGACGTCGCGGAGCGCGTCAGGGTCCATGGCTGGCTCCGAGCTGCCCGTAGCGGTCGACGATCCGGTCCCGGACGTCGGCCATCGGAACCCCGGCCCGGTCGACGAGGTGGAGGGCCCCACCCATGGCGACCCCTTCTTTGGCCTCACCCCGGCAGTAGGCCCGCATGGCGACGTGGTCGAGTCGGTCGAAGCCGGGGTCGGTCACGACCAGGTCGAGGTCGAGCCGGTCGGTCGCGGCCCGGAGGTCGGCACTCGCGTCGTCGGCGACGAACGGCGTGGTCGCCAGGGTGGGCCGCTCCTCGATGCCCGCGTGGCGGGCGAGGGCGGCGGCAGCGACGAGCTGGGTCCCGCCAGCGAGAGTGACCGCCGTCCCGCTCGACAGGCTCCCGACGAGGAGCCCCGCCACCGCAGCGAGCACCGGGTCGCCCATCAGCCGGACCGCCGTCACGGGGTCTTCGGCGGCGTCACCGGGGGCGAGACCGCTCGCCTCGAGCCCCTCGGCGACCACCTCGCGCTTGAGCGCCCGCGGGTTCTCCGGCAGCGACGACGAGACGTCGAAGGGCTCGCCGAGCGCTCGGAGCGTCCCGAGGGCCGTCGTCGTCCCGCCCGGGATGCTCTCGCCGACGACGAGCTCGTCGTCGGGGAGCTCGACGGCGAGCTCGCGGGCGGCATCGAACAGCCGCTGGGCGGCCGGCACCGGCTCGGGGTCGCGGACGTCACCGCCGGGGGCGCCCTCGAGGTCGACGGTCGGGGCGGCCGTCGGATGGGCGAGCCCGGCATCGACGACGAGGAGGTCGAACCCGACGAGGTCACGGCTGGCCCGGGTGACGAGGGCCGGCGTGGGGCACCCGGATGGGCTGACGGGGACCGCGGGGGCCCGAACCGGCCGGCCGTAGGCGACGATCTCGGCGTCCGCGGCGGGGGTGTGCGCCATCGCCTCGGGATCGGCCCCGGCGGCACTGATGCCGTCGATGGCGGCGGTCCGGGTCCCCCCGACGACGAGGACGACTCTCACAGCAGTCCCTCCGCGACGTGGGCGTCGGCCAACCGGTTCACGTTGACGGCCAGCCGGCGGTCGTCGGTGACGTGCCGCCGCTCGGTCCCCTCGCCGACCACGTTGAGCCCGGCGGGCACCAGGGTCTCGTCGGCTACGGTGCTCGACTCGGCGACGCTCACGCCGAGCTGGCGCTTGCGCGCGGCGGGGACCACGACGGTCAGCGAGCCCCGGCCGTGGGCGTCGAGTACGGCGTCGATCGCGGGGCCGTCGAGCAGCGGCAGGTCGGCCGCGACGGTCAGCACGGGCTGGCTGACGGGGCCGGCGTCGAGTGCAGCCCGGAGGTCCGCGACGTACCCCTCGCCGGCCGTCTCGATGGTCGAGTGCTCGGCGAGGTGGGCTCGCGTCGCCGGGGCGTTGGGCGAGACGACGGCATGCGTCGTCGCGATGCGGCTCGCCTCGAGGGCCGCCCGGACGCGGTCGACCATCGGCCGCCCACCCACCGGGTACAGCGGTTTCTCCACGTCGGCGTCGAACCGGCGGCCGCG
>CAYWNQ010000076.1:7731-9534 GCA_964459695.1 uncultured Halobacteriales archaeon
CTCGCCGACCCGAGGCAGCCGACCGCCGCCATCCCGAGCTTCGCGGCGACCTCGGCCGCGACGACCAGTCCGGCGGCCTGGAGGGGCGCCGCCGCCACGGCGACGCCGCCGAGCGCGAGCCCGGCGACGACGACCGCCACGACGACGATCGCTCCGACGCCCGTCGTCGTGTCGGTCATGACCGCCCGCCGACGGTCCGCGTCGCCGTGGACGACCGCCGCATCGCCGAGGTCCGCGAGGCCGTCGACGTGGTTGATGCCGGTCACGACGTACAGCCAGACCACGAAGACGAGGCCGGCGGTGGCGGCCGGAATCGGCAGGACGACCGCGGGGACGAGGAGGGCGCCGATGAGGTAGCCGGCGAGGGGGAAGGCGGCGGGCCGGGCGCGGAAGGCCGCCCAGTCGCCGTCCGCCCGGCCGAGCGGGAGCCGGGTGAGGAACCCGAGGGCGCCGCGGAGTGCCGCGAGGGTCGTCAGTACCACGCGACCACCGCCCCGGCGGCGAACGCGACGAGGCCGGCCCGCCCCACGATTCGAACGCCGCGACTAGCGTCGCCGACGCCGGGGAGCGCCCCGCCCGGCCCGAGCGCGTAGGCCGTCGGTTTCTCGAGCCTCACGGCCAGCACCGCGGCGAGCGTCGCCATCGGCCAGCCGGCGTTGGGGGAGGCGGGGTCGCCGGCCCAGCGGCGCGCCCGTCGGAGGGCCACCGGATCGAGCGCCGCCGCCGCGATGAGGACCGCGCTCAGGCGGGCCGGCAGCCACATCACGAGGTCGTCGAGGCGGGCGAACGCCCAGCCGACGGGCTTCGACGGGTAGCCGAGCATCGAGTCGCCGGTGTTCACCGCCTTGACCCACGCGGCGGCGCCGGCCGCCAGCGGAAGCGACCACGCCAGGAGGACGAACGCCAGCAGCGGCGCCACCAGGCCGTCGGCCAGGTTCTCGGCGGCGCTCTCGACCGCCGCGCTTCGGATCTCGCCGGGCGAGAGTTCCGCGGGGTCGCGGCCCACGAGGCCGGGCAGCCGCTCGCGCGCCGCGCCGATGTCGCCGTCGCTCGAGGCTACCACCTCGCTGGCGAGGTCCAGCAGGAGCCGCAGGCTGGTCGTGGCGAAGAGGGCGACCCCGGCGACGACCGCCGCGGCGATGGGATGCCACTGGGCAGCGAGCCCGGTCGCGAGGGCGACGGTCCCGCCCGCGGCGAGCGGGAGGCAGAGCGCGGCGACGGCGCCAGCGGCCCGGGGCCGCGCCCACGCCCGGTCGACGCGTTCGAGGCACCCGCCGTACCAGGCGACGGGGTGGACGCGCTCGGGGAACTCGCGGACGGTCAGGTCGAGCAGGAACGCCAGGACGACCGCCGCGGTGGCTACCGGCGGCATCCTCGCGGGCTCGCCGGGGCCCGGACCAGGCCGACGACCTGACGGGCGGTGCGCTCGTTCACTGTGCTGTTATTACCTAAACTGGACTTGAATCGCACGGTCGTCGCCACCCGGGGCGAAGGGGGCCGTTTAACCCGTCCGCCCGCGTGGCCGCCCCATGGTCGAGAAGGTCATCTGGCCGGCGTACCTCGACGCCGAGCGGACCCGCCGGGAGGGCCGGCGGGTGCCCGAGGACCAGGCCGTGACCGAACCCACCGTCGACGAGATCGCCGACGCCGTCCGACAGGTCGGGTACGACGCCGTCATCGAGCGCGACGTCGCGTACCCCCGCGAGCCGTGGCGACCGTCCGGGCGAGTCCGCGTACAGGACGCCACCGACGCGTCGAAGAACGACCTCGTCCAGGCCGTCGCGGCGTACGTCGCGGCGCTCC
>CAYWNQ010000077.1:0-9498 GCA_964459695.1 uncultured Halobacteriales archaeon
GCGGTACTCCTAGGTTCAAGCACGAGTGGCGGTCTGCGGTGCGGTCGGCGGTGCTGGTCAAGCCCGATACTGGGGTCGATCCAGGAGAAAGCGGAGCACGCGAACGAACCCGAGCCCTCACTCGACCGACTCCTAGTCCTCCTCTCGACGCTGCTCGACCACGCTTGGGTGCATCGTCGGCTCGTCGTCCCGCGGCTCCGCGAACGCCTCCTGGAGGCGCTCCAGGGAGTCGCGCTCCCGCCGCCGGCGCTCGGCGTCGTCGACCTCCTCACACCCCGGCGGCACGTCCCGGCCCCGCTCCGTGAAGTAGCCCGCCGGGGCCACCCAGTCGTGGTAGAAGGGGACGTCGCTGTCGTCGACGAGCGCCAGGGCGACCGAGGCGCCGTGGCCGGCGGCGACGACGGTCTGGTGGTGGGTCTCGGCGACCCGGCCAGCGGCGTACAGCCCGTCGACGCCGGTGTGGCCGTGCTCGTCGACGTCCACGAACGTCTTCGAGCCACGCTGCACGAGGCCGACGTCGAGTCCCTCGAGGAAGTCGACGTCGGCCCACGAGGCGACCACGACGTACCGGGCCGACCGGTCGACGGCGCCGTCGGGGCCCTCGGCGCGGACGGTGAACCCGTCGTCCTCGCCCTCCGCCACCGCGGTGACCCGGCCCTCGGCGAGGCGGGCGCCGTTGCGCTCGGCCTGCTCGCGGGTCAGCGCGAGGAACGCACGGGCGTTCACCCCGGCGGGGAAGCCGGGGACGTTCTCCAGGTGGGCGTTGCGGGCGAGGATGGACTCGCCGGCGTCGAGCACCAGCGTGTCCAGCCCCGCACGGGCGGTGAAGATGGCCGCCGTCAGTCCCGCCACGCCGCCACCGACGACGAGTACCTCCGCGTCCGGGTCGGTCATGGTGGCGCTCGGCCGGGAGCGGTAACAAGCGGTTCGGTTCGGCCGGCATCGCGGGGACGGCCCCCGACCGCGTCCCGCCCGGCCGGAACCCTTTCCCATGCAGGCGGGCAAGGAGTGGCGTGGACGCAGTCGAGGTCCGGACCACGGTCTACCTGCCGCCCGCCGAGGTCCACGAGTTCCTCGTGGACTTCCCGGGCTACGCCGACTACTCCGAGCACCTCGAGGCGGTCCGCCGCCACGGCGACGGCGGTCCCGGGACGGAGTACGAGCTGGACTTCGCGTGGTGGAAGCTCACCTACACCGCCCGGTCGCGGGTGACGGACGTCGACCCGCCCGACCGCATCGACTGGCGCGTCGTCGAGGACGTCGACGCGGCGGGCCACTGGGCCGTCACCGAGGTACCCGACGCCGCCCCCGAGGGCGCGGAGACGGCCTCGGAGGTCCGGCTCCGGGTGGAGTACCGCCCCGAGTCCGCCGACCCGGACCTGGACCTCCCCGGCCCGGCGTCGCTGGACTGGGTCGTCGAACGGGTCCGCCCGGTGGTCGAGGCCGAAGCCGAGCGGGTCGTCGAGCGCATCGTCGCCGACCTGGAGGGCCGGCGCCGGCCGGTCGACCTCGATATCGAGACCGGGTGAGCGCCTACTCCCCGTCGTCCGGCGAGGCGGGCCCGCCGGAGTACTTCAGGAAGACGTAGGCCAGCCCCAGCGTCGACAGCAGCGCGAACACCGTCGCGACGCCGAGCGTCCTGGCGCTGTCGGGCACCGGCGGCGGCCCGTCGCCGCCACCACCACCGTCACCGCTCCCGGGCAGCGAGGCACCCTCCTCGACGGTGATGGTGCCGGTCATCCCCGAGCCCTCGTGGGGGATGCAGAAGTAGCCGTACTCGCCGGTGGCGCTGAAGGTGTGGGAGTAGCTCTCGCCGCCGGGGATGTTGCCGCCGTTGTCCGCGAAGTAGGCGTCGCGTGCGGCCTGCTCGCCGCCGTAGCCGCCCGACGCGAAGTACTCCGCCTCGTCCGGGATCTGGTCGCCGTAGGCCGTGACCGTGTGGCCGACGTTCCCCACGTTCTCCCACGTGATGCTCGTGCCCGGCGGGACGGTGATGGACGAGGGGTCGAAGGACAGCCCGTCGGTCATGTCGATGGTCACCGACCCGCCACCGCCGCCCCCGTCTTCCTGGGCCGTCGCCGCCCCCGCACCGGCGCCGACCGCGGTGGCGCCGGCCGCGGTCCGGAGGAACCCCCGGCGGCTCGTCCCGTGTGCGTCGGTCATGCAGGGCGATTGCCCCCGCCCCTTACTGAATATGTTGGTTCCGCCCGGCCGCCGCGGCCCCTTGCCGGTGGGCTTTTTACCGCCGCGCGGCGAGGTCACGCCGATGGAGGAGCTGTCGCCCGGCACGCCGGTCGGCGTCCTCGGCGACCACCCGCCGGCCGTCGACGCGGTCGGGGCCGCGGGCGCCGACCCGGTCGCCGGCGACGCCGACGCGGTGCTCGCCCGGAACCCGGCGGCGGTCGTCGCCGTCGGCGAGGCCGCCGTCGTCGACCTGGCCCGCGCGGGCGCCGACGTACCGGTGTTGCCCGTGGGGGCGTCGCGGGGCGTCCGGTCGGTGCCGGAGTCGGGCGTCGAGCCGGCGGTCGCGTCGCTGGTCGGCGGCGAGGGCGCGACCGTCGACCACCCGGTCTACGCCGTCGACGGCGGGCCGGCGGTGCTGCTGGACCTGCTGCTGGTCACCGACGGCCCGGCACGCATCTCCGAGTACGTCGTCCGGGCCGACGGCGAGCCCGTCGGCCGGTTCCGGGCCGACGGCGTCGTGCTGGCCACCCCCGCCGGGAGCGTCGACTACGCCCGTGCCGCCGGCGGCCCCGTCGTCGCACCGGGGACCGGCGTCGGTGCGGTGGTCCCGGTCGCGCCGTTCGCGACCGACCCGTCGGACTGGGTCCTGCAGCTCGAGGCGGTCGAGCTCTCTGTGGCCCGCGAGGAGACGCCCGTGAACCTCGTCGCCGACGGGCGGACCGAGCGCCGGGTCGGCGCCGGGGAGTCGCTGGCGCTCGAGCGACGGGGGAGCCTCCGGGTGGCGGTCGTGGCCGACAGCGCCGACCACTTCTCGCGGCCCTGAGTGGTGCGTTCGTCAGAGGGAGCCTCCTCGACGCGTCGCCGTCGGCTGGAGAGCGCCCGCCCGTCCGCGACCGGGGCCCGTCCCGAAGGACAAGAGACTAATGGGAGTCGCCCGGACGGTCGACCATACGCATGGAACCAGCCGTGAACCTGTTCGGCCCGGTCGACACGGTGCTGGGGCCGTACATCGAGGAGGTCCTGCTGGTGCTCCTCGTGGCCAACATGGCGGCACGTGCGCTGGAGTACCGCCAGATCACGAGCCAGGCCAAGGACGGCGCCGACGCCATCACCCGGAACGCGGGCCGCGTCGCCACGAACGTCCTGCTGGTCGTCGGCGCGTTCTACTACATGACGCTGCACGCCCACGGGGGCCTGGTGTTCTCCGTGCTGGTGTTGGGCATCTTCGTCGCCGACCTGTTCGAGTTCGAGGCCCGGAAGGTCGAGGCCCGCCGGGAGCTGCCCATCGAGCGGCCCAAGGGCGCGCTGGCGGCCTCGATGCTGGCGCTGATGTACATCGCCTACCAGACGCTGTTCTTCCTCGTCAAGCCCGTCTGGTCGGGGCTGGTCTGAGCTCAGTAGGGCCAGTCGCCGGTCACCTGCATCCCCTCGGCGAAGCCCTCCGCCCGGAGCTGGTCGGCGACGGCTCCGGGGGCGCGGTGGCGGACGTCGGTCCCCGAGCCGGCCAGCTCGACCACCAGCTCGGTCACCAGCACCGCCTGCTCGCGGAAGGTCCGCACCTCCAGCTTGTCGAGGGTGTCGGCGGCGGTGTGGCCCCATCCCCGGTCGGCCGACCCGGTCGCGCTCGTGAGCTGATAGCCGGGCACGCCCCGGCTGACGAACGGCCAGTGGTCGCTGTGGGGGCTCAGCCGCGGCGCCGTCTCGACGGGGTGGTCGAACCGGTCGGCGACCGCCTCGACCGCCGCCGCCAGCCCGTCGAAGCCGTGGGTGAACGCCTTCAGGGTCCGGGCGGTGGCGACGCCGTCGTTGTTGACCACCGCCCGGACGTTGTCCGGGTCCCGACGGTCCGCGTCGTGGCTCGAGCCCTCGAGCCCGACCTCCTCGGCGCCGAAGGCCACGAGGTGGACCCGCGTGTCGAGGTCGGCCGCCCGGGCGGCCAGCGCGCGGGCGACCTCGACCACCATCGCGGTCCCGGCGCCGTTGTCGCCGGCGCCCTCGCCGAGGTCGTGGGCGTCGACGTGGCTGGTCACCAGCACCGCCTCGTCGGTGTCGGGCCCCAGGTCGGCGTGGACGTTCCGGCTCCTCGCCCGCGGCGTCTCGCAGTCGACCGCGACGGTCACCGGCTCGCCGCCGTGGCGCCGCGCGAGCCGGGCGCCGACCTCCCGCGAGACCCCGACCGCGGGGATGGCCCCGACGGGCGCCTCGTCGGTCCCGACGCTGCCGGTGACCGGGAGACAGCCCTCGACGTGGTTCCGGAACAGGAACGCCGCCGCGCCGGCCTCGACCGCCCGGTAGTACTTCTCCCGGCGGTGGAGGAACCGGTCGTACCAGTCCGGGACGTCGCTGGCGGCCATCACCACCGCGCCCTCGAGGTCCCGGTCGAAGTCCGGCGGGAGGCCGTGGCCGACGTCGACGAACTCGCCGGTCGCCTCGCCGGCGGGCGACCGCGGCAGCGCGATGCAGCCCTCGGCGGCGCCGGTGGGGCCCTCGACCACCGCGTCGCCGCGCTCCCAGCCCTGGACGTCGAAGGGCTCCAGCCGTGCGTCCCGTGCCCCCACCCGCTCCAGCGCGTCCCGGGTGGCCTCGGCGGCGGCGAGCTCGCCCTCGCTCCCGGCCATGCGGTCTCCGAGGTCGACCAGCGTCTCCAGGTGGTCCCAGCCCACGTCGCTGGTGAACGTCTCGCCGATCCAGTCCATGGGGACCGAGGCGAGGGCCCGCGTCATCATGCTTTCGTCGACCGAAGGGAGGTCGCCGAACGAGCGGGCGGGGCTATCCAGCAGTGTGATCGGATCGACCACGAGATGTGGTCGGCGGTTGCGGTGCGTCGCAGACAGAGCATCCGAGCGGGCGGGCGTCTCGGCGAAGAGCACGGGCCGACACGAACCCGGCTGGCGGTCCACGGTAGCCATCGAGGCCGACCCCCACCCATCACCGAGTCCCCGCGCCCACCGCGGGGCTTTTAGTCTCCCGCCGGAGACGCCGCAGGTATGGAGGACGTCCTCGCCGAGTGGCGCCCGGTGGTCGACGAGACCATCGAGGAGCTCCTGCCCCGGGAGATCGACCGGGACTACCTCGCGGAGTTCTTCGGGCCGCCCGCCTACGCCTACGACCCCTCCGCCATCCAGCGTGCGCTCGCCGACCCCATCTGGGACCTGCTCGACCGCGGCGGCAAGCGCTGGCGGGCCATCGTCTGTCTGCTGCTCGTCGACGCCTTCGGCGACGACCCCGAGGAGTACCTGGAGTACGCGGTCATCCCGGAGATACTCCACAACGGGACCATCATCGTCGACGACGTCGAGGACGGCGCGTCGATGCGCCGCGGCGAGCCGGCCATCCACCACGAGTACGGCGTCGACATCGCGCTGAACGCCGGCAACGCGATGTACTTCCTGCCGCTGAAGGTGCTCACCCGAGACCCCGCCGACCTCGACCCGGCGACGCGGCTGGCGGCCTACGAGATGCTGACTCACGAGCTCAACCGCACCCACCTCGGCCAGGGCATGGACATCGTCTGGCACAACGAGGCGCCGGGGAGGGTCAGCGAGCGGGAGTACCTCGAGATGTCGGCGTGCAAGACCGGCTGCCTGGGGCGCATCGTCGCCCGGCTGGCGGCCATCGTGACCGACAACCGCGACGAGGAGCAGGCGGTCGCCAACTACGCCCAGGCCATGTCCATCGCGTTCCAGATCACCGACGACGTGCTGGACATCGAGACCGCCCTGGAGGCCGGCGGCGGGTTCGGCAAGGAGTTCGGCAACGACGTCCGGGAGGGCAAGCAGACGCTGATGGTGATGCACGCCGCCAACACCGCCCCGGCCGACGACGTCGACCGGCTGGCGGAGATCCTCGCCGCGCCGGACAACTCCGACGAGGAGGTGCGCGAGGCCGTCGACGTCCTCCAGCGGGCCGGCAGCGTCGAGCACGCACGCAACCGGGCGCTCGACCTGGCAGCCGAGGCCCGCGAGCACCTGGCGGGCGTGGAGTTCGCCGGCGACCGGGGGGAGGACCTCGCGGAGTTCACCCGCTACGTGGTCGACAGGAACGTGTAGCTCAGGCCCCGTCCTCGTTCAACACGCGCCGGGCCTCGCGGACCGCCGGGATGAGGACGACGAAGGTGAGGAAGCCGAGGATGGCGAACCAGAACAGCGCGTCCTTCAGCAGGAGGGCCAGCTGGTCGAAGACCGTGCCCGAGGAGACGCACGCGCCGGTGAGCTGGGCGCCCTCGAAGCTGGGGGTGCAGTACCAGCCCGCCAGCGTCATCCAGCCGAGGCCGGCGGTGACGAGGATGCCGAACCCCTTCGCGAATTCGTCGGCCATCACGCGGGCGTTCGGCAGCGCCGTTGTTAGCCTTTTCCATCCGCCCCGCCGTCGACCATGTCCGGCGCCTTGAACCGGGCGCCGAGGATGTAGACGCCGGCGCCGAAGGCGATGCAGCCCAGCCCGACCACGACGAACCCGGCGGTGGCCACCTGGCCGCCCGGCGCGAGCCCGACCGCCCCCAGCAGGTCCAGGACGGTCACCCGCACGACGCTGTTCTCGAAGGAGGCCGCGTCGAACATGGTGAACCCCAGTACGACGAAGGCGGTGGCCACCAGCGTCGAGAACACGGTGACGCGCTTGTAGACGGCGACGGGGACCGGGACCGTCCGCCCGCCGGCGCCCCCGTCGTCGGCGTCGGTCGCGTCACCGGCGGTGCCGGCCTCGGCGTCGGGGCCCCCGCCGTCGGCGTCGGCCATCGGGCGGCTACTTCGGCGGCCGGAGCCGGTAGTAGCGCCGGTTGAGCTCGAACATGTACCCCTCGCGCATCGTCTTCAGGATGGAGTAGGAGACGAACCAGCCGACGAACGGCAGCAGGAACGTCAGGTCGAACAGCAGGTGGCTGTCCATCGGCACCAGGTTCTTGACCGACAGCGCCGCGATGGTGATGGCGAAGATGATCCCCGCCACGCCCAGCGAGGCCCAGAACGGCTCCTCGACGGGCCGGCGGGCGGTGCCCTTGTTGAGGAACGGCACGGCGGCGATGAACCCGACGACGACGAGGTTGGCCAGCACGCCGTAGGTCTGGTCGGCCATCAGCTTGCTCCCGCCGAGCAGCCCGATCTCGGGGTTGAGCGGCCCGAGCTTCAGCAGCCCGAACGACCAGTAGAGGTACCAGTCCGGCAGGATGACCGCCGGGGTCTCCGAGGGGTTGGCCGGCGCGGCGATGTGTGGCGGCATCGTCGCCGACAGGAAGATCATCATGCCGACGAAGAAGCTCGTGAGCGCCAGGTTCCGGACCATCTCGTGGGGCCAGGCCGGGAACGCCAGCACGTCGCGCTCGATGTAGTCCGACTCCCGGCGGAGGTCCTGGTCCTCCTTGCGGGCCCGCTCGAAGTACTCGTAGGTGAGCCGGGCCAGACCCTGGGTGCGCTCCTTGCGCTCGCGCCAGGTCGGGGTCTCGTCGTCCGGGGGGACGATGCCCGGCCCGCCGCCGTCGGTGCGCGCGTCGTCGGTGTCAGTGTCGTCTGTCATTGGTCAGTGTGGCTCCGCGATGCCCTGCATCCACACGATGCCGATGTGGACGGCGATGACGGCCGTCACGACGAACGGCAACACGAAGACGTGGAGGATGTACATCCGCTGGAGCGTCGCCTGGCCCAGCGTGAAGCCGCCGAATATCAGCTGGGCGACCCACTCGCCGGCCAGCGGGATGGACAGCGCCATGTTTACGCCGATGGTGCCGGCCCAGTAGGCCAGCTGGTCCCACGGCAGCAGGTAGCCGGTGTAGCCGAACACCATCGTCAGCGACAGCAGGACGATGCCGATGATCCAGTTGAGCTCCCGGGGCTCCTTGTACGCGCCGGTGAAGTACACCCGGAGCATGTGGAGGAACACGGCGGCTGTCATCACCTGGGCCGACCACCGGTGGAGGCTCCGGAGGAAGTAGCCAAAGCGCAGGTCCGTCATGATGAACGTGATGGAGTTGTACGCCGTGCTCGGGTCGCCCGTCGCGGCGGGGGAGTAGTAGAACCCCAGCAGCGCCCCCGAGATGGCGGCCACGACGTAGGCGAGGACGCTGAACGACCCCAGCGCGTACAGCGGGTACCAGTACCAGAACTTGTTGTCGAGGTTGTACTGCTCGGTGTGGCTCTTGGGCATCTGGAGGTTGACCTTGTAGTAGAGGTCCTCCAGCAGCTCCAGGTAGTCGACGAGCCGCAGCCGGGTGTCCAGCCACATCAGCACGGTGAGGTACGTCCGCTCGACGGGCGTGAGGTCCCGCTCGTCCATCCAGGCGCCCCGGTCGTAGTCGTCTCTGGGTTCCAGGCTCATCTGGTCACCCCTCCGGCCGCGGCAGCGCCACGAACTGCTTCTGGACGATGGAGAACGGGTCGTACACCGACTGGTGGCACTGGCAGTACACCTTGTCCTCGGCGCCGAACTTCGCCGAGTCCGAGAAGGACTTGAACCCGGGCACGCAGCAGAAGTGCGTGCACTTGTCGAGCCAGGCGATGAACCCCTGGTCGGTCGTGGCCGAGAGCCACTCGGCGTGCTGGGAGTCGCCGCCGGCGAGCCGTTCGATGCGGGCGCTCCGCAGCACCTGAACGGGCATCGTCGACGTCGGCGGGACGTCCACCGACCGCCAGGACGCCATCGCCGGCTTCCCGACGCCGGCGCGCCCGATGCCGTTGCCCCACTCCTCGTAGTCCGAGAACATGTCGACGTGGAGCTTCTCGCCGCCCTCGACGACCTCCGGCTGCCAGTCGTAGGGCGGTCGCTGGGCGGCGCGGAAGAAGTTGTCCTGGTCGGCCTCGGGCTCGACGCCCGGGTAGGTCTGGACGCCGCAGTACTGGAACCAGGAGCTCCGGTAGGTCTGGCCGCCGATGCTCATGGTGGCCACGCCCTCGTCGTTGACCGAGTCGGGCCAGACGCCCTTCAGGAACCCCTCTCCGTCGATCTCGACCGGGATCTGGGGCATCCCGCGCGGGGCGGGACCGGCGGTGTTCTCGATGGCGAGGTACTGCGTCACGCCACCGCCGGCACCCGTCGACGACGTCGCCGTGCCGATGGAGGCCGCCGCGCCGGTGCCGACCGCCGAGAGTGTCGATGCGCCCACGACGCCCTTGACGAACCGTCGTCGACCGCTTTCGGTCGGATACTTGTCTGAGTCTGTCATGGTCAGCGCTTGTAGTAGGGGTAGACCGCCCGCTTGACGTTCTCCCACGGGCTCTCGGCCTCGGTGCCGTACATGTCCTCCTCGCGGACGTACAGGTCCTCCCACTTCCGGCGGCGCTTCTTGACGATCATCACGTCCGGGAGGAACTCCTTGCGGTACAG
>CAYWNQ010000078.1:0-9430 GCA_964459695.1 uncultured Halobacteriales archaeon
GCGAGCCGTGAGCCGCGCGACCGCAGCCAGCCGGGGCTTTCCTGGCGGTACTGGCATCCACCACGAGCTAATCTGAACAGCGCCGGTTCCCCCGTCACGCCGCCGGCCGGGCGGTCCCGGGTGGCTCCGCCCGGGGCAGCGACACCGTCACCGCGGCGCCAGTGGCGACGTCGCTATCGACGGTCACCGACCCCTCGAAGGCGTCGACGAGCACCCGGACGAGGTAGAGGCCGATGCCCATCCCGTCGCTCGTCGACCCCTTCGCCCCGCGGTCGAACACGTCCTCCCGGAGGGACTGCGGGATGCCGGGACCGTCGTCGGCGACCCGGACCCGGACGGCGTCGTCGTCTCGCGAGACCGTCACCTCGACCGTGGGGTCGGGGCCCTCGTTGTGGACGACCGCGTTCTGGAGCAGGTTCGCGACCACCGGCCCGACCAGCTGGTTTCCGCTGGCGACGGCGCCGTCGGCCACGTCGGCGTGGAACGTCGCCCCCGGGTGGCGCTCGCGGGCCTGGGCGACCTCCTCGGTCACGACCGCGGAGACGTCGACGGGTGTGGGCTCGGCGGAGCCCTCGACGGTGTCCATCAGCACGCGGACGTCCTCGACGAGGTCGGCGACGCGCATGCTGGCGTCGGTGATGGTGTCGAGGTGGGCCTGGAGGTCCTCGTCGTCGACCTCCGTGGCGACCAGGTCGGCGTAGCCGTGGATGTTCTGGGTGCTGTTGAGCACCTCGTGGCGGAGCAGGTGGTTGATGAACTCCAGCGAGTCGTTCTTGGCCTCGAGGTCGGTCACGAGCTGGCGATTCTGGGCCGCCCGGGCGCGGTTGAGCCCCGCGATGAGGCCGAGGATGCCCCCGAGGTTGCCGTAGAGGACGTACCAATCGGCGACCCCGGTGACGGCACCCGGGTCGTCGAGGAACGTCGGGAGGTTGGCCCAGGTGTACAGCCCGAACAGCCCGACGACGCCGCCGAGGTACCACGCCGCGACCAGCCACCGGTGCCGGGGGGAGTCGAAGCTCCGGTGGACGACGACGGCGCCGTAGATCGCCCCCAGGGCGAGCCCGACGTCCATGAAGGCGGTGAACCCGGTCGGCCCCTGGGTCGTCTGCACCACGGCGGCACCGGCCACGGCGAGCAGCGACGCGACCACGATGATGACGGCCTCACCGCCGGCGGGAAGCGAGCGCGCGAGCCGACGGCACCACCGGTCCCACACCGACTCGGCGCGGCCGGCGACGCCCGTCCACACCCCCTGGCTCATCACCGCGGCGTTTCCGGTCCAGGTGGATAAGTCGTCCGGAGCTTTCCCGCCTCGAAACCCCGGCGTGCTCGCGGCGGTCACTCGACGGCCGAGCGGTCGTCCAGGAGGTGGTCGGGACCGTGCCGTCGAGCGGGTCGGCGACCTCATCGGCGGTGCTCTCGCGGGGCCTGGCGGAGTAGCCGCGTTGGTAGGCCACCGTCAGCCCTCCCGGTGTCCGTCGCCACCCTTTTTGCGGGATTGGCTGAACGCTCCTGCATGCCCACGCCACTCGTCTACGGCGCGTACGGCTACACCGGCGAGCTGGTCGCCCGCGCGGCCGTCGACGCCGGCATCGAGCCGGTGCTCGCCGGCCGGCGCGAGCGCCCGCTCGCCGACCTGGCCGACGAACTCGAGCTTGCGTACCGCGTGGCCGACCTCGGGGCGCTCGAGAGCGTTCTCGACGGCGTCGACCTCCTGCTCCACTGCGCCGGCCCGTTCCGGAACACCCACGAGCCGGCGGTCGAGGCGTGCCTCGCCACCGGCACCCACTACGTCGACATCACCGGCGAGATCGAGGTCTTCGAGGCCGTACGCGCGCTCGACGACCGGGCGCGGGAGGCGGGCGTGATGGCACTGCCCGGCGGCGGCTTCGACGTCGTGCCTTCGGACTGCCTCGGGGCGCACCTCCACGAGCGCCTGCCCTCGGCCGACCGGCTGACGCTGGCGTTCGGGGGGCTGGCGGAGATCTCCGAGGGGACGGCCCGGACCGCCGCCGGCCTGCTCGGCGACGGCGTCGCTGTCCGGGAGGACGGGGAGCTCCGGACGGTGCCGTACGGCAGCCGGTCGCGGACCATCGACGTCGGCACGGGCGAGGGCCCCCGTCGGATGGGCATCTTCCCCTGGGGCGACGTCTCGACGGCCTACCACACGACGGGCATCCCGAACATCGAGGTGTACGCGTCGGGCGCGATGGGGCTGGGTCCAGGGGGTCAGCGGGTCCTGGGGGCGCTCCAGCCGGTCTTCGCCCTGCCGCCGGTGCGGGCCGGCCTGGTCGGTCTCGCCGGACTCCTCGCCTCGGGCCCCGACGCCGACGAGCGGGCCAGCGGCTCGGCGTTCTTCTGGGGCGAGGTGACCGACGGCGAGCGACGGGTGACCGGCCGGGTCCACACGCCCGAGACCTACCGGTTCACCGCCCTGGCGGTGGTCGAGATAGCCCGGCGCGTTCTAGGGGGCGACGCGCCGGCTGGCTACCAGACGCCGGCCAGCGCGTACGGACCCGGACTGGTCGAGAGCGTCGAGGGGGCGCGTTTCGAGGCCGTCGAGGAGGAGCCGGTGGGCTGAGGGCCCGGTCCGGGACCGGGACCCGGACCGGCCGGTGGTCGCGAGCCGCGGTCGCCACCGGATTCCCGCCTTTTATTGGAACGCCGTCGCCACCGACGACGCGTGAGCCGGGAGCGGACCGACGTCGACACGGAGCTTGACCGCGACATCGGCATCGTCGGCGCCATCGCGCTCGGCGTCGGCACGATGATCGCGGCCGGCATCTTCGTCCTCTCCGGGCTGGCGGTGAGCAACGTCGGGGCGATGGCGATCGTCGCGTTCGTCGCCGCCGCCGTCGTGGCCTCGTTCACGGCCTTCGCGTACGCCGAGTTCGCAGCCATCTACCCCGAGTCGGGGGGCGGCTACGCGTACGTGGCAAACACCTTCGACACGGACCTCACGTACCTCGTCGGCTGGTCGATGATCCTCGGCTATCCCGCCAGCGCCGCGTTCTACCTCGCGTCGTTCTCCGACTGGTTCGACCGGTTCATCGTCCCGCTGTTCTCGACGGGACTCCAGGCGGCCCTCCCGTACTGGGTGTCGGGGTTCGTCGTCCTGGGGCTGCTCGTCGGCCTGAACCTGAAGGGGACCGAGGAGTCGGGACGGTTCCAGATAATCGTCACGGCACTGAAGGTCGGCCTCATCATCGTGTTCCTGTACGGTGGGCTCCAGGCCTTCGACGCCGCTGCGATCCAGCAGTCGGTGGCCGACAACCTCGACAAGTACCGCCAGATCGGGCTGACGTCGGCGCTGGTCTTCATCACCTTCTTCGGATTCGAGGCCATCGCGACGAACGCCGAGGAGATCGAGGACCCGGGACGGAACGTCCCCAGGGCCATCTTCATCTCGATGGGCTTCGTCACCATCGTCTACACGTTGGTGGTGCTGGTCGTGACCCTCGCCATCAACAACGTGGAGTACCTGGACTTCCTGATCGGCGCCGTCGACGGCGTCGCCACCCGGACCGGTGCGGAGGAGTTCATCGCCGAGCACGGCGAACTCGCCATGGGCTACGCCTCCTCGTTCTACCTGGGGAACGTCGGCTTCTACGTCATCATCGTCGGGGCGCTGTTCTCCATGGTGTCGGCGGCCAACGCCACCGTGCTGGCCGGCTCCCGCGTGAAGCTGGCGATGAGCCGTCGCGACCACCTCCCCGACCGCTTCGAGGCGCTCCACGACTCGTTCAACACGCCGTACTGGTCGGTGCTCCTGACCGGCGGACTGATCACCTTCTTCGTCCTGTTCTTCACGGTGCTCCCCCGGACGCTGTTCGGGACGCTCCAGGTCGACACGGGACTTCTCACCTTCCACATGGGCATCGAGGCCATCGCGCACTTCGCCGACTTCATGCTCCTGACCGGCCTCATCGTCGTGAACGTCGCGGTCGTCCGGTCGCGCACCAAGTACCCGGACATCGAGCGTGAGTTCGAGGTCCCGGCCGTCCCCGTCGTCCCGGTCGTCGCGGTGCTCGCAAACCTCGTCCTCATGGTCAACGTGGAACCGGGAGCGTTCGTGCTCGGCGTGGTGGCCGAGGTCGTCGGGGTACTCGTGTGGGTGTCCGTCGTCGGATCCACGTCCGAGGCGACCATCGAACGCGAGAGCCCGACGGTCATCTCGGAGACGGAGTCAGCCCGACGTGACTACCAGCTGCTGGTCCCCATCGCGAACCCGGCGAACACCGGACAGCTCATGGAGACCGCCATGGACGTCGCGGCCGACCGGAACGGCGAGATACTCGTCGTCTCGGTGGTGGACCTCCCCGAGCAGACGCCACTCTCGGCGGGACGGGACGACGCCGCACGGCGACGGGAGATCCTCGCGGATGCCATGGACACGGCCGACGAGGAACCACGGGACGTCCCCGTCCACGGCGTCGTGAAGATCGCCCACCACGTCGACACCGCCATCCTCCACACCGCCGCCCAGTACGACTCGGACGCCGTCCTCATGGGGTGGCGCGGGCGGCCGGTTCGCCGGCGCGACGCGGTCGTCGGGTCGACGGTGGACACGGTCGTCCACGAGGCCAGCTGTGACGTGCTGGTCGAGAAGCTCCACGGAGACACCGTGGACGAGGTGGACTCGATCCTCGTGCCGACCGCCGGCGGCCCCCACGCCGAACTCGCCGCCGAGACCGCCGGCGCCGTCGCCCGGGCCGAGGGCGCGACCGTCCGGGTGGTCCACGTCGTCGATCCCGACGCGGGCGAGGAGGACCGCGAGACCGCCCGCGGGTGGCTCGAGCGGGCCGAGGACGGCATCGGCGAGGGGATCGGGACCTCGATCGACCTGCTCGAGGGCCGCGACGTCGCCGACACCATCGTCGCCGAGGCCGACGACCACGACCTGACGGTCATCGGGGCCGCCCGCGAGGGGCTGCTCCAGCAGGTGGTGTTCGGCGCCATCCCCGAGGAGGTCGGCCAGCGGGCCGACGCGACGGTCATCATGACCAAGCGCCGGGGCGACATCACGTCCCGGCTGCGCGAGTGGGTCGCCTGGCGCTGAGGCCGTCAGGTCCCGTCGGTCAGGTCGACGCCCTGGACCTCGACCCGGGCGCCGCCCTCCTCGCCCGCGGTCGCCGTCACGGTCCAGCCGTGGGCCTCGACGATCGACTGGACGATGCTCAGCCCGAGGCCGGTCCCCTCGTCGGCGGTGGTGTAGCCGGACTCGAACAGCCGGCCGGAATCGTCGGGGAAGCCCCCACCCGTGTCCGCGACGTAGAACCCCGCGCCGTCGGCCAGCCGGCCGACGGTGACCGTGACGGCCGGGCCACCGTGCTGGACCGCGTTCCGGAACAGGTTCTCGAACACCTCGCGGAGCCGGCTCCGGTCGGCGGAGACGGCGAGCCCGTCGGCGACCGCCAGGTCGGCGTCCCGGGTGGCGACCTGCGCCCAGGAGTCCTCGGCGACGCTCTCGAGGTCGACTGGCTCGCGCTGGTCGATCTGCTCGCCCGACCTGGCGAGCGCGAGCGTGTCGTCGACCATCGACTCCATCCGGTCGAGCGCCGCCGCCGTCCGCTCGAGGTTCGACGAGTCGTTTTCCTGGCGTGCGAGCTCGAGCCGCCCCCTGGCGACCGAGAGGGGGTTCTGGAGATCGTGGCTGATCACTCTCGTGAACTGCTCGAGGCGCTCGTTCTGGTCGGCCAGCTCCGTCCGGCGCTGGATGCGACCGACGTTCGCCGCGACGTTGCTGGCGAGGATCTCGACCAGCGTCACCTCCCCGGTGTCGAACGACGCCGCCGACTCCGAGCCGACGCAGAGGAGGCCGTACTCGTCCAGCGGCGCACACAGCAGCGTCCCCAGGGGCGTGTCGGGGTGGGCCCGGTCCTCGACGCTCGCGTAGTCCTCGAAGACGGTGGTCTCGCCGGACTCGAACGCCGCCATCTCGGCGCTGCCCGCGGGCAGCGGCCCGACGGCGTCCGTCTCGGTCCCCGACCCGCTCAGCTCCCTCGAGGCCTCGGAGGCGGCCAGCGGCACGAGCTCGTGGTCCTCCTCGTCGTAGTGCCAGACGGCCGTCAGCGGCAGGTCGATGACGTCCCGGGCGATGTCGACCGCGATGTCCGCCGCCGCCTCGAGGCTGTCGGCGTGCATCAGGTCCGCCGCGGCGGCGTTGAGCGAGGCGAGCCGGCGCTGGTGGACCTTCCGGCCGGTGACGTCGCGGGTGAACCCGGCGATGCGGGCGACGTCGCCCTCCCCGTCGGTGATGGGCCGGCCCTTGACCCAGACCCACCGCCCGTAGTCCTCGGACTCGTTCACCCGGAACTCGACCTCGGCCGGGCTGCCGCGCGAGAGGCGCTCCATCTCCGCCCGGACCTCCGCGCGGTCCTCGGGGTGGACGCCCGCGAGGAAGTCCCGGGCGTCCTCGAGGAGAGCCTCGGCCGACCGGCCCCAGACCTCCTCGTAGGCCGGGCTGACGAAGTCCATCGTCTCCCAGTCCGGCGAGACGACCCAGACGACGTCGGGGTTGCCGGCCACCAGCTCGTCGAACAGCGCGGCTTTCTCGGTGGGCGACAGCGAGTCGGCCATCGGTCCGTTCGTCCACTCATCGCGGGGCCCCGTCTTGGCTCTGGCGGACGCGGTGAGGGGCATGGCCGCGTGGCGGCTGCCGTGACCGCCACGAGTGGCACGCCCGCTCGGCAACCCGATGCGGCTCCCGCCCGAGGGACCACCACGCCCGTCGGGCCGAACCTGTTCGGACGGCTGGTGTCGTTCCGGCTCGACCGTGGCCCGGGCCCCGTCCTGGACCTGTTCGGGGCGGGGACCGGTGGCACCGGCGTATCCCCCCGCACGACCGGACCTGGCACCGGCGGCCACCGGACTTTTGGGGCCGGAGACGTCAACACCCTGCCGACCATGGCCGTGTTCGGACTCCCCGAGTGGGTCGTCGGACTGATCGCACTGCTCATCGTCCTCGCCGTGGTCTACGTGGTGGTCTCCAGCCTGGGCGAGGAGGGCGAGATGCTCGAACTGGCGATGGAACTGTTCGACTGAACACGACCGCCGCTCGACGCGGTCGGTCGGCGGCTCCGGGTCCTCCCCATCGTGACGGGCGGCGGCTGGATGGGGAGTCGGCCTGCTCGCACGAGACGTACGACACGGCGGGCGCTGCGTGTTCCACCTGCTTGGCGCCGCTCCGACCGCGTCACCGCGCCAGCAGCCGCCCGATCGGTTCCACCCGAGACCTCTCGGCCGGCGTCTTCTCGGTCGACGGGGCGCTGGTCGCCGTCGCGCCGGACGGCGGCCATCGCTGGCGGGGCGACGACGGCCTCGGCCGACCGCTGCTCGCTGCCCAGACGGTCGGCCGCCGCACGACCGGTCACCAGTTGCCCGGGCTCGACCGGGAGAGTGGCGACGTCGTCTGGTCGGCCCACCGGGACAGTCCACGTGGGGGGCTGACGGCAACGTCGTGTCGACCACGACCGCCGGCGACGGTGAGGCGGCCGATGTCGCAACCCTTAAGCCCGGACTGTTAGTAGAAGAATACACACAGATGTCCTCGAGCCGGAGTGCCGCGTCAGGAGCAGGGGGTCGTCGATGACCGCCCTGCAGTGGCCGGTCGACCGCGTGATGGACCATAGCCGCATCGTCATCATCCTGTTGCTGCTGGTCACCGCCGGCATCGGCGCCGGCGCCACCCAAATCGAGCAGTCCTCCTCGCTCGAGCAGTTCCAGACCGACTCGCCGGCGGGCGAGAAGCTCGACTACGTCGAGGCCAACTTCTCGACGGGCGACGCCAACACGACCCGGGCCCAGGTCATCGTCCGGGACGAGAACGTCCTCGACCGGGAGACGCTGGTGGGGCTGCTCGACTACGAGCGGACCCTCTGGACCAACGAGACGGTGAACGGGACGCTGGCCGAGGAGGACGCGGTCGTCAGCATCGCGAACGTGCTGGCGACGGCGGCGCTCCAGCAGGAGGAAGGTCGGGACGTCCAGCGGGTGGCGACCGAGCTCCAGCAGCTCAACCGGACCGTCGCCGAGGAGCGCGCGGCGGTGGCGGCCCGCAATGAGACGCTCGCGGCGGCCTCGGCGGCGCTGCGGGGCGAACTCACCCACCTCCGCCAGCAGCCCGACGCCAGCATCGACGCCGCGTTCGCCGACGTCCGGGCGAACACCACCGTCGAGCTGAACGACACCGACGCCGACATCTTCGCGCGGGCGGCCCGCCAGCTCCGCAACGCCACCGACCAGGCCGCCGTCGAGTCGGCCTACCGGCTCGGGACCGAAGGCGTGCTCGCCGAGGAGTACGCCGAGCTGGAGGCCCGCTCGGCGGCGCTCGCCGACCAGGCCGACCGGCTGGGCGAGCTGGCCGACGAACTGGCCGCCGAGCGGGCCGAACTCGCCGCCGCCGCGAACGCCTCGCTGGCCGAGCAGCGCGCCACGCTCGCGGCGATGAACGCCTCCGAGCTCGACGCCGTGGTCGTGGCGGTGCTCGGCGACGGCGCCAGCGGCCAGGCCCTCGCGTTCATGCCGACGGGCTACGAGCCCGGCTCGACGACCGCCGAGGCGACCATGCTGCTGGTCACCCAGCGCACCGACGGGGCGCTGGCGCCCGGGACGGCCTCGGAGGACGTGACCGACGCCCAGCTGGCCATGCAGGCGCTCGGCGACGAGGCCGACGGCGGAGAGTACCTCGTGTTCGGACCGGGCATCATCTTCGAGGAGATCAACAGCTCGATGACGGACAGCCTGCTCATCGTCGGGCCGCTGGCGATGCTGTTCGTCGTGGTCGCGCTCGCCATCGCCTACCGGGACCTGCTGGACATCCTGCTGGGCGTCGCCGGCATCGGCGCCGTCCTGACCTGGACGTTCGGGTTCATGGGGTGGGCCGACATCGCGTTCAACCAGATGTTCGTCGCGGTGCCGGTGTTGCTCATCGGGCTGTCCATCGACTACGCCATCCACATCTTCATGCGCCACCGCGAGGAGCGCGTCGGATCGGCCAACGACCACGCCCTCTCGCCGCGGGGCTCGATGCGGACCGCGCTGGCGGGCGTCGGCATCGCGCTGGTGTACGTGACCGCGACGACCGTCATCGGCTTCCTGTCGAACCTCACGAGCCCCGTCCCGCCCATCCGGGAGTTCGGCGTCGTCAGCGCGTTCGGCATCGTCGCCGCGCTGGCCGTGTTCGGCCTGCTCGTCCCGGCGGTGAAGGTCGAGCTCGACGAGCTGCTGGAGGGCTGGGGCCTCGACCGGCGCAAGCGGGCGTTCGGCACCGGCGGCGGCGCGTTCTCCAGCGTGCTCTCGGTCGGGGCCGTCGGCGCCCGGAAGGCGCCGGCGCTGGTCATCGTCGCCGCGCTGCTGCTCAGCGCCGGCGGCGCCTACGGCGCGACGCAGGTCGACACGTCGTTCAGCCAGGAGGACTTCCTCGCCGAGG